>JAFYFO010000003.1 GCA_017543725.1 Eubacterium sp. | reverse complement strand
TAGACTCCGTTTTTCCAAAACAGACACTGCAAAATACATCAGTCATCTTGATATAAACAGAGCATTTCAGAGAGCGTTTTCAAGGGCAAAAATCAATCTTTGGTACACGGAAGGCTTCAATCCCCATCCCTATATGAGTTTTTCTCTTCCGCTCTCACTCGGTGTTGAAAGCCTTTGTGAAAATGTTGATATAAGAATCATTGACGACAGCGCTGACTATTCCGAAATAAAGGATAAAATGAATGCCGTTCTTCCTATGGGAATAAGAATTGTTGATGTTTACAGCGATTTTATGGACTGCCATGATATTGCATACAGCGACTATGTTTATAAATTTGAGTTTGCCGATAATCAGACGGCGCTTGAAAAGATTGAATCGGTTCTCTCTCAGGATGAAATTCTTGCTCTGAAAAAAGGGAAGAAGGGCAAAAAAAGAATAATGAAGGAAACCGATATCAAGCAGTTCATTGATAAATACAGCATTTCAATTAGAGGCAATCAGATTGTTCTTAACATCAGGCTTCTTGCCGGCAGTGAAAAGAATCTCAATCCCTCGCTGCTTTTTGATACGATTATAAGGCTTATTGATATGGATTTTGAATATAAAAGCATATCAAGAATAAGGCTTTTAACAAGCGACTTGAAAGAATATAAATAAAATCAGAAAAAAATATTTGACAATATAATTTCTTTATGTTATTATATACCAGCATTTAGCCGTGAGAAACTCTTATCACGCGAAAAATGCGGGCGTTACGCATTTTAGAAGATGGTCCAATGTCAGACTCCTGATATGAACATCTCATAAACAATAAGGAGGAAAATAAAATGGACGCACTTAAAGTTATTGCAAATGATTGCATCAAAGCAGAGCCGCCGAAGTTTGAAATCGGTGACACAGTAAAAGTTTCCGTAAACATCCGCGAGGGTTCAAGAGAAAGAATCCAGATGTTTGAAGGAACAGTTATCGCTAAGAAAGGTTCGGGCATTTCCGAAACATTCACAGTTCGCCGTCTTTCATACGGTGTTGGTATTGAGCGTGTTTTCCCGCTTCATTCTCCCAACGTTGTTGATGTTAAAGTTGTTCGCTCAGGTAAAGTCAGAAGAGCAAAACTTTATTATCTTCGCGACAGAGTCGGTAAGGCTGCAAAGGTTAAAGAAAACCTTAAATAAGAACTTGAAGAACTGCAGGAAAGCCTTGCAGTTCTTTTATTTTTCATATATAATGTTATAAAACAAAAGGAGGATTTGCTATGCCTGAATATATAAAGCAAAATGTTCAGTGGTTTCCCGGTCATATGGCGAAAACAAGAAGGCTTATCAAGGAATCGTTAAATCTTGTTGACGGCGTTGTTGAAATTGTTGATTCAAGAATTCCGATGAGTTCAAGAAATCCGGAACTTGAGCAGATAATAAAAAACAAGCCGGAAATAATCCTTCTCAATAAATGCGATGTTGCAGATCAAAACGCAACTTCAATTTGGATAAAGTATTTCAAGGATAACGGCGTTATCGCACTTCCTGTTGATTGCAGAAGCGGCAAGGGTCTTAATAAATTTGACGGCGCTGTTAAAGAAGCGCTTAAAAATGTTTTGCAGAAAAACCGCGATAAAGGAATGGAAAATAAACCTTTAAGGCTTATGGTTGTCGGAATTCCGAATACGGGCAAATCCTCTTTTATCAACAGAATCGGCAAAAGTTCAAAAGCAAAAGTTGCCGATAAAGCAGGAGTAACAAGGCAGAATCAGTGGTTCAATGTCGGCAACGGAATAGAACTTCTCGATACCCCGGGCGTTTTATGGCCGAAATTTGACGACCCCGAAGTCGGAGATAAACTTGCTTTTATCGGCTCTGTTAAAGATGAAGTAACAGATATTCAGACTCTTTCCTGCCGTCTTCTTGAAACTCTTTCAAAAACAAGACCTTCATCAATCGAAGAAAGATATAAAATAAGCCTCAGCGAAAACCTTCAGGGATGGGAAATTCTTGAATTAATCGGAAAGAAGAGGGGATTTTTAATCAAAGGTGGAGAAATTGATTACGAAAGAGCCGCAGTTATCGTCTGCGATGAATTTCGCGCGGGAAAACTCGGCAGAATAACACTTGAACTACCGTAAAGGATGTATTATGGATTGGTTATTATATGAAAAAAGCGCCGCTGAAAAGGGCTATAAGGCGGTTTGCGGAGTTGACGAAGCAGGCAGGGGACCTCTTGCCGGACCTGTTTTTGCCGCTGCGGTTATTCTTCCCGAAAACTGCATTATCGAAGGCGTTAACGATTCAAAAAAGATTTCCGAAAAGAAAAGGGAAATGCTTTTTGATATTATTCTTGAAAAAGCGCTTGCGTGTTCCATTGCCTCGGCAAGTGAAAAAGAAATTGATGAAATTAATATTTTAAACGCAACATATCTTGCAATGCAAAGGGCAATTGAAGGGCTTGAAATCAAAGCCGATTATGCGCTTATAGACGGCAACAGGCTTCCGAAACTCAATATAAACGCCGAGTGTATCGTTAAAGGCGACGCAAAAAGCCAGAGCATTGCCTGCGCCTCTATTCTTGCAAAAGTCAGCAGGGACAGATATATGCTTGAAATGGCTGAAAAATATCCTCAGTATCAATTTGAAAAGCATAAGGGCTACGGAACTAAACTTCACTATGAAATGCTTGATAAATTCGGCGAGAGTGAAATTCACAGAAAAACTTTTCTGAAAAGTTGGTATAATAAAAAATGAACAATATCGGTAAATTAGCGGAACTCAAAGCAACTCAGTATCTTATTAATCATAAATATAAGATTATTGACTGCAATTTTATATCCCGTTTCGGTGAAATAGATATTATTGCTTCAAAAGGGAAGTATATCGCTTTCATTGAAGTTAAAATGAGGGATTTTGATTCCATTGCTCAGCCGCGGGAGTTTGTTGACAGTCAGAAACAAAGCAAAATCGTTGCAACTGCAAAGTTTTTTCTTATGAAAAACAAAAAGCCGCTTCAGCCGAGATTTGATGTTATTGAAGTTATTTGCGATAATAATTCAATTAAATCCATTAAACATCTTGAAAATGCTTTTATTTTAGAGTAAAATACATCTCATTAACAAACATAGCAAACAGGAGATTTAAAATGCTTTACACATCAACAAGAGATAATACTGTTCAGGTTTCAGCCTCGCAGGCAATTGCAAGAGGTATCAGCGAAGAGGGCGGACTTTTCGTACCCTGCGCATTGCCGATTTTTTCAAAAGAAAAAATTGAGTCAATGGTTGATATGGATTATATCAACAGGGCAAAAACTGTTTTAAAAGAGTTTCTAACCGATTTCACCGAAGAGGAACTCGATTACTGCGTTAACGGCGCATATGCGGAAAATAAATTTTCAAGCAAGAAAATCGCGCCGATTGTTAATGTTAATAAAAATGAAAACATCCTTGAATAGTGGCACGGTCCAACCTGCGCTTTCAAGGATATGG
>JAFYFO010000352.1 GCA_017543725.1 Eubacterium sp. | reverse complement strand
TTTCCGTTTTCATCTATTCGCTTGCAGGGGCGGCGGTTTTCTGTGTTCAGGCTGTCGGAAAGCCGAAAAAATCGGTTTTTCCGTTTATCGTTTCGGGAATAATAAGAGTTATACTGAACATACTTCTTATAAGCAACGAAAAATATATTCTTCTCGGAAGCGTTATTTCGGGCGCCGCAGGATATCTGATTATTCTTATATGGAACAGCGAGGTGCTGAAAAAATCATCTCAAATAGAAATCAGTTTATTAAATTCATTGATAAAGCCCGCTTTGATTGCTCTGATAACTTATTTTTTATTAAAAAAATCACTGAATTATTTTGATATATTAAGCAGCGGTTTAATCAAGTTGTTGATGAAAGTCGGCTTTTCAGGGCTCGTCTACTGTATATTGTGTTTTTTGTTTAAGTTGCTGAGTTTCGGGGAAATATTTTGTATATTAAAAACTAAAAAAAATGGCTTAAATACTTGATTTTTCCACTGAAATATAGTATATTTATCTCAACGACTTAATCAATCGAAAGTGATAAATGCAATGGCTCTTGATTTTGAATTCAAAGATAAATATGATGTTTCTGATTTGATTTCAATAGTCAAAGTTCTTCGCGCCCCCGGCGGCTGTCCGTGGGACAGAAAGCAAACTCACGAATCCATAAAGAAAAACTTCATTGAGGAAACCTATGAAGTTATAGAAGCAATAAACAAGCAAAGCCCTGAAATGCTCAAAGAAGAGTTGGGCGATATTTTATTGCAGGTCGCTCTTCATTGTGAGATGGAAAGCGAAAAGGGGAGTTTTGAGTTTAATGATGTTGCAAACGATATCGTTAAAAAACTCATTATTCGCCATCCCCATGTTTTCGGTGAGGTTTCAGCAGAAAACGAAGAAGAGGCGCTCGCTTCCTGGAACAGTGCCAAAGCAAAGTCAAAGGGAGTTAAAAAGGAAAGCGAGAGTATGCTCAGCGTTCCGAGGGAACTTCCCGCATTGATGAGAGCGCAGAAAATCCAGAAAAAGGCTTCCGACGCGGGCTTTGACTGGGAAAACAGCGAGGGCGCTTTCGATAAACTCAGTGAAGAGATTAATGAGTTAAAAATAGCCGTATCCCGCGGCGTTAAATCCGAAATAGAAGACGAATTCGGCGATGTTTTGTTTTCCTGCGTTAATATTTCGCGCTTTCTGAAGGTGGACAGTGAAGAGGCTTTAACCTCGGCAACCGATAAATTTTTGGAAAGATATATTGAAGTTGAAAGATTGGCAAGGGAAAGCGGGCTCAATATGAAGGAGGCTTCCGTTGAAGAACTTGATGTTTTGTGGGAAAAGGCTAAGAAAATAAAAAAATGCGATTAATCGCAATGGAGGAAAATTATTATGAACAAAACTGATCTCGTAGCAGCAGTTGCTGCAAAAGCAGAAATTTCAAAGAAAGACGCTGAAGCAGCTGTATCTGCAGTATTCGCTTCAATCACCGACGCTCTTGCTGACGGCGACAAAGTTGCTCTCGTTGGCTTCGGCACATTCGATGTTAAAACTCGTGCTGCTCGCACAGGTCTCAACCCCCGCACAGGCGAAAAACTTTCAATCCCTGCATCAAAAGCACCCGCTTTCAAAGCAGGTAAGGCTCTTAAGGACGCTGTTAAATAATTGAATTTTTTCAAAAAAATAGACGGTCAATGCGACCGTCTTATTTTTTTCTCTTAAATTATATGATTTTATACATTTTTGAAGCGTCTTCCTTGAGGGCATGTTCAGCGATTTCAACAACCTCATATGTTCTGCTGTTGTTTGAAAGATTAACCGTTATTTTATCGCCGATTTTAACATTATAAGACGCTTTAACAACCTTGCCGTTAACTTCTATTCTGCCCGCGTCGCAGGCTTCGTTGGCAATTGTTCTTCTTTTGATTATTCTTGAAATTTTTAAAAATTTATCAAGCCGCATAATAGTACCTCGTTTAACTGCTGCTCATCATCTGACGGCGGTTTTTTGAAACTCCTTTTCATCCTGCGCAATTTGAACATTGTTTTTCGCCATTCTCAAAGTTGCCTCAACAAAGCCGAGGAGGAAGAAAAACATCATTATTTCCTTGGGTGATTGCAAAGTGTGTTCAAACATCGACATTGCTGTAAATCCAACAAAAGCAGAGGTGTAAACAATTGCATAGGACCTGAATTTTCCTTCGCCGCCTTTGAAAATGAAAACAAGATTTTTTATCAGAACATATGCGATGTAAACCGCTATTGCAAGCCCGATTAATCCGCCTGCAACGGCTATCTGAAGAATGAGATTGTGGGCATGAGCCCTGTCCATATTCATTTCTTTGAGCATTATCTGATGGATGTTTTCCGTTCCTGCTCCGAGTCCGAAAATGGGATGTTTTAAAAAGATTTCAGCGCATTTTTTCCATATCGCAAGCCTTGAACCGTTTGAAATCTGCAAATCCCCGGGGGGCGAATTTTTGAATCTGATAAAGAGAATTGCAGGCAAACCGACTGCAAGAATTAAAATAAACGGAATCATTTTCCTGAAGATTTTTTTGCTGCTCAGAAGGAGCGTTAAAACCGTCAGCGCTATTGCAACATATGCTCCGCGCGATTCGGTGCAAAGAACTCCGCCGATTGTAAGCAAAAGGCAGAACGCCGAAATAACGCGGCTTTTTTTATGCGAAAAATAAATCATTCCGAAAGCGCAAAACGGAGTGCACATAACAAGGAATGTTGCCATAATAAGCGGATTATCAAAGGTTGCCGTTGCTCTTGAGGGATAAACATTATTAACAATGTCGAAGGGCAAAAGTCCGAAAAGTTTGTCGTTAAACTTGTAGTAAAGCGGATTTGCTATGATGAAATTAAACCATTTTGTGTGGTGGGTTAAATTATATGTAACAAATTCGGCAATTCCGATTAAACCCGTTACGCCTGCGGAAATATTTATCGCGGTCATTGCGTTTTTCAGTTTATCTTCGGTGTTAACTGCGTTTGCAACCATAAGAAAACCGAGGAAACAGCCCATCCAGAGCAATCCTATCAGCGATGAAAGAATATGCGTTTTGCTCCAGATTCCGGATATAACCATATAACACATATATGTCAGCAGCGCTTTGCCGAGGTCGCCGAGTTTTGCATTTCTTCCCGTTTTTTTGAAATGGATTATGAAATAAATATAGAGAAAGAAAACAAATAGCGGCGCTATGTATTCAGGAAAAATAAAAGAAACGCTGAGCGTTATCAGAAGAAGCACAAAAAGAGGTTTATCCGTTTGCGCTCTGCTTATCTCCGACATTGTTTCACATCCTTTATCAGCGGTATCTTAGATGATAATAACATAAGTAATAATTTAATGCAAGAAATTTGTAGAAACTCCCGACTGCCCGTTTCGGAAAAAATAAAATGTTGCATTATTAATTATAATATAGTATAATTGATATATTAATTTTATTAGGAGTAGAACTATGAGCGATAAAATTAAAGAAAATGAATTTGATGAAAACTCTGCCGCACCAAAAGAGGCGGAAGTTAATCACTATATTCCCGGTGAAGAAAAATATGAAGAAAATGATAACTGGGAATTTGAAGCAAAAGCACTGACGCTTGAAAACAATGATTTTGTTCTTGAATCCGAAGCAGGCGGAGTTAAACCCGAGGTTAAAGAGGAAAAGAAGGCTCCCGCTGTTGCTGTTTCCGAAAAGAAAGCGCCCGAAATTAAGAGCGATAAGAAAAAGGATAAAAACATTATCAAGTTTATCTGCGCAGGAGTTCTTTGCGCTGCGATTGCGGCAGTTTTGATTTTTTTCGGAATAAGATTTTTCACGGTTCCGAATACGAATGAAAAAATGAATCCCGGAAATGTTGCGGTTACGATTGATAAAACCGATGTTTCAATCGGAATGTATAATTATTATTATAACGCCGTAACAAACAACTATAAATCATATGCTCAGCAGGGATATTACCAGATTGATTTAACAAAGGATTTTTCAAAGCAGAAAACAACCGACGCCGACGGAAACGAAATAACCTGGGCAGACCTTTTTGTTAAAGACACTCTTGACAGAATCCAGTATATAACCGCTTATTATCAGGAGGCTGCCGAACACGGAGTTACTTTAACCGAAACCCAGAAAACCGAGATTGAAGAAAATATCAAATCAATTAAAGAAGAAGCGGCAAAACAGAATAAATCAATTGATGAATATATCTCGGAAACCTACGGCGAATATTGCGGAATAGCAACAATAAGAAAACTTCTCAATCAATCCTATATAGCAAATAATTATTATCGTCAGCATCTTATTGAAAACAAGGTTGACGATAAGGATATCAAGGCATATTTTGATAAGCATAAGGATGACTACACTCAGATTGATTTTGCATATCTTCCCGTTGTTTTCACCGCTGGCGATTCAAAGTCGCAAGCCCAGGCTGAGAAAAGCGCAAAGAAATATGCAGGCAAAATTAAAAATATCAAGGATTTGAAAAAAGCCATTCCAACAGTCTGCAAGACACTTATTGATGAATATGTTGCCGCAGGTCAGTTTGAAAGCGCTGAGGACTGCGCCGAAACAATTGCTTCAAGCGTTGAAAACTCAATAACAAAGAGCGATAAATCCTTCACGGAGGCGGCTTCGAACTGGCTCTTTGATGAAAAAACAAAAGTTAATGACTGCGCATATTTCCTTGATGAAGAAAATTCACTTTATTTCATTGTTCTTAAAACAGGAAAGCCCGAGATTGCCGAGGATGAAGTTTATTCGGTAAGGCATATTCTTATAACTCCTCAGTCAAAAGATTCTTCAGATTCCGACAGTGAAGAGCAGACAACTCAGAAGAAATATACCAAAAAAGAATGGGCAGCCGCTGAGAAGAAGGCTGAAAAAATTCTTGATGAATATAAAAAAGGCGATAAAACCGAATATTCATTCGCGCTTCTCGCTGAAAAATATTCCGACGATACAGAGTCAACCTCCAAAGGCACAAGCGGTCTTTACGGCGGACTTTACGAAGGAACTCCGCTCGGCAGAATGGTTAAGAATTTTGAAGAGTGGTCAACCGATAAAAAGAGAAAATACGGCGACACCGATATAGTTAAATCCGATTTCGGATATCATATTATATTCTTCGTTGAAGACACAACTTCGAGTTTGTTCAAGAGCAAAATCGCTGTTCAGACCGAAAAGGAAAATGAATATATCAAGTCGTTTGAGATTAAAAAACACAGCGGCGCTATGAAGAAAACAACGGTTGCGAAGCCCGAAAAAGCAGATGAAACAACAACTCAGGCGGCTGCTGAATAAAAAACTCTTGTATAATTAATTAATATATAGTAAAATATTTAGGAAATTTTAGCATGAAAGGCTATGGTAATAAATATGGCAAAGGATATTGAAAAAGAAAAGGAAGCGCTCCTTGAAGAAAAAAAGGAGCAAAAGAAACTCAGCAAGGAGGAAAAGGCTGAGAAAAAACTTGCGGACAAAAAAGAAAAAGCAGAAAAAAGAAAGGCGGAAATTGTTGCCGAAGTTCGCGATATCAAGGCTCAGATTGCAGAGGAAACAGACGAAAAGAAGAAAAACAAACTTCGCAAAAAGCGCGATGATTTAATCGCTCAGAGAGACGCGATTATCAGAAGTAAGGACGGAGCAACTATCCCGATGTCTCCGATGCTCAAAAAGAGAATCAAGGCTTGCGTTGCAGTTGTTGTTGTTATCGCTCTTATCTTCGGATATCTTCAGACAGGTCTTGCAAGATACGGCTTGCTCAGCGCTTTGAGCGTTCCTCAGAAAACCGTTACCGGAATGGTTCTCACAGACGGAGATAATAATAAACACAGCATTAAAGTTAACACATATAACTATTATTTTGCTATGATTTATAATAATCTTCAGCAGATGCAAAGCCAGTACGCTCAGTACGGAATGGACGAAGACCAGAAAATCAACTTCGATGAGAAACTTTCAAAGCAGACAACAACCGACCCCGATGATGAAAACAAGAAAATAACATGGCTTGAATACATTCATAATCAGGTTCTCGACACTGTTAAAACAAACTATATGTATTACTACGAGGCTCTCAAAG
>JAFYFO010000351.1 GCA_017543725.1 Eubacterium sp. | reverse complement strand
TCAGAATCAGAACCTATAAGCAAAATCCCGATTCAAAGTTCTTCAGCAATTGGAGCGATTATAAGACGATAACAACTAAGAAATAATTAAAAATGACAAATTACAAATTACAAATTACGAATTGAGGGACCTGCGGTCAGTTATTTTATATTGCTGTCTGCAAGGCCCGAAACTCCCCATTCCTACATCCTGATTCTTGATTGAAAGGAAGGAACAAATATGAAACGAACATTATCAATTCTTTTATCACTGATTATGATAGTCTCGGCATTATCGTTTACGCCGCTGAGCGCATTTGCGTTTGCGAACAGCGGAAAACTCGGAGACAATGTAAACTATAATTATGACTTTGCAACAAAAACTTTAACAATCAGCGGAAACGGAGATATGTATGATTTTGAATATACAGGCTCACCGTTTTATGACACAACAAGCATAGTTTATGTTAATATCAAAAGCGGCGTAACAAATATCGGCAATTATTTATTCTGCAACTGTTCGAGCGTTTCAAGCGTTGATATCCCGGAAACTGTAACAAGTATCGGCGAAGGCGCTTTCCACAGCACCGGCATTGAGAGAACGTCTCTCCCGGCAAGCGTTCAGAGCATAGGCGATTATGCTTACTGGAATTGCCAGCAATTAGCATATATCAACATTCCCTACGGAGTAGCAACAATCGGCGTGCGCACTTTCTCCGATTGCAAAAGTATAACCTATTTCCCGATTCCTTCAAGCGTAACAACAATCGACTCGTATGCTTTGGCAGGCTGCTCAAAACTGAGAAGTATTTCACTTCCCTCAAGCGTAACAACTGTTGAAAACAACGCTTTTGGCTGGTGCGACAAACTTGAAACAATTACAATATACGGCAATAATATAACTATGGGCGAAGATGTTTTCATTTATACGCCGCTTGAATATATTGAAGCATATTGCGATAATCAGTTTGTTGCGGATTATATTGCAAAAAATCCTGATATTCAGTGGAATGAGATGCATTATTCCATTGAGCGGGACGCTGTTCCCGCAACCTGCACAAGCAGCGGAAGAAGCGCCGATATCTATTGCTCAAAATGCGGCGAATTATTAGAATCGGGCGAATTTATTGAAGCATACGGCCATAATTATAAAAGCAAGGTTACAAAAACAACTTCAAAAACCTACACCAGAACCTACACCTGCACCTTCTGCGGAAAATCATACAAAAAGACCTTCAACAAAAAGAAGAACACAATGACTCTCAAGGCAAAAACAAAGACTGTTAAGTACAGCACTCTCAGGAAAAAGAATGTTTCAATAGCGAGAAAAGACGCTGTTGCCGTTTCAGATGCAAAGGGCGATGTAACATATTCAAAGTCAAGCGGAAACAGCAGAATAACCGTCAGCAAATCGGGTAAAATAACCGTTAAGAAGGGTCTTAAAAAAGGCACTTATAAAGTTAAAATCAAGGTCAGGGCGGCAGGAACCAAAACCTATCTTGCAAAAACAAAGACGGTCACGGTGACTATTAAAGTTAAATAGTGCATATTTGCAAAGAAGCGGAGGGGCGACCTCCGCTTTTTGCTTTGAATTATGGACTTTTATAAATATAAGTGTTATAATACATATGTATAAATTGCTTTGGAGGAAAAAATATGAAAAGAATCAGGGTTGGAAACTCTTTTGAAGCCTCGGCGGTTGTTATGGGCTGTATGCGTATTGACGGCGCAAAGGAAAATGCCGATAAGATAATCAATACTGCGCTCGAACTCGGAATTGATTATTTCGACCATGCGGATATATACGGCGGCGGAGAATGTGAAGAAATTTTCGGTGATTTTCTCAGCAGTAATAATTCAATCCGCGATAAAATAACCGTTCAGACCAAATGCTCAATCAGAAACGGATTTTTTGATTATTCAAAAGAGCATATAATAAATTCGGTCAATAATTCGCTCAGAAGGCTGAAAACCGATTATATAGATGTTCTTCTGCTTCACCGTCCCGATACTTTAATGGAACCCGAAGAGGTTGCCGAGGCGTTCTCAGAACTTGAAAGCGCGGGAAAAGTTAAACATTTCGGCGTTTCAAACCATAATCCGATGCAGATTGAACTTCTTAAAACCGCTGTTAAACAGCCCCTCATCATAAATCAACTTCAACTTTCAATCCCCGAATCGGGAATGATAACCTCCGGGCTTAATGTTAATATGAAAAATGATGAAAGTTTTATGCACGACGGCTCCGTTCTTGAATATTCAAGAATAAAGAATATAACCATTCAGGCGTGGTCGCCGTTTCAGCAGGGCTTTTTCAAGGGAACTTTCCTCGGAGATAACGAAAAATTCCCCGAACTCAATAAAAAACTTGAAGAACTCGCTGAAAAATACGGCGCAGAGCCGATTTCAATTGCAAGCGCCTGGATTTTAAGGCATCCTGCAAATATTCAACTTATTTCAGGCTCAATGAATACTGAAAGGATTAAAAGCATTTGCAAAGGCGCGGATATTCTTCTCAGCAGGGAAGAATGGTATGCGATATACAGAGCGGCAGGCTTCAGATTGCCGTAATAATCCATTTGCGCGGACGGGTTTTTGCCCGTCCTTTTGTTTTTCTATTGACAAAAGCGTAAAACAGTGATATT
>JAFYFO010000350.1 GCA_017543725.1 Eubacterium sp. | reverse complement strand
GTAACCACAATTCGTAATTCGTCACTCGTAATTCTTATCGGGAGGGCACGGAGACCCTCCCCTACCAACTCGCAACGCGAAACGCGAAACGCGCAACTCAATTATTGTTCGAGCGCTTGCGCGAGTAACCAAAACTCTTCACTCTTCACTCTTAATTCTTAACTTATATTGTTCGTCATTCGTAATTCTGAAAAGGCTCAGAGAACGCCTGTTTCTCTGAGCCTTTTATTTATTGTGAAATTAATATCCCAAATCCTCATTAACTATAATAACCTTGATTCTGTCTTTATGCCTTTGTTTTGCAGAAACAACATAGTTGCAGCAAATTCTTGTGTCGCCCGCGCAGCCGTCGCACATAAACGGCTCTTCCTTGCTCAGCGAAACGCATTTATCAAGTTTTGCGCAGGGAGTATCGAGGCTGAGCCTTCTGCAGTTTGGCGGTGCGGCTTTTTCCTTAACTCTTCTGATTGCCGCGTTGATATCGGGAACAATCTTGTTTTTGCCAACAACCATAATAACCTGTTTCGGACCGTAAACAATGCAGGCAACGCGGTTTGAATTGCCGTCAACATTATAAAGTTCGCCGCGCTCTGTTACTGCGTTTGACGAGCAAAAATATGTGTCGCACGCAAAGGCTCTGAGATATGCCTCTCTGATTTCGTCGCCCTGACATTTGCTTCTGTCGATAAAATCATAGTCGCCGTTTGCAATCAAATCAAAAACTCCGCACTGTTTGAGGCTCTCGCTTCCGCCGTTTGAAACGCTCTCGCCCTTATTGATAAGGCTTTCGATTATAGGCAAAACTTCCTCTTTTGTTTCGCAGTAAAACGGTTTCATTCCGTTTCTTTCAAGATTTTTCATTGTTTTTTCAATATATTGTTCCATAAAAACACCTCGTAAATTATTATTTGTGAATTGTTGCGTTGCAACATGATTTGCTTTGCATGAATTGACTTGATTTTCAAGTCATAACTTGAATTTCACATTAGCATGCACGAAAGTGCAATTCATGGCGCAGCCAATTTATGTTTGAAAAACAATTCATTCATACGGAGTATGAAATTCATTGAAACTGCGCGGCAGTTTCATCTCCAGTATTTTCTGTCAAGACTTCTGTACTGAATTGCCTCTGCAATATGGGGCAGTTCAATTTTTTCGCTGTTTTCAAGGTCGGCAATAGTTCTTGCGATTCTGAGAATTTTATCATAAGCCCTCGGTGAAAGCCCCAAAGCCTCAAAACTCTTTTTGAGAACAGCGTTTGCATCCTCTGTCAAAACGCAGTATTCCTTTGTTGCCTTCGGAGTCATTTTTGCGTTGCAGGTTATGTTTGTTCCCTTGAATCTTTCGTTTTGAATTGCTCTTGCTTTGTTAACCCTCTCTCTGATTTTTGCGCTTGATTCCTCTTTTGCCTTGCTCGAAAGTTGCTCATATTCAACATTCTGAACTTCGATATGTATGTCCATTCTGTCGAGCAGGGGTCCCGAAATCTTATCTTTATATCTCTTTTTCGCCGCTTCGGAGCAGGAGCAGGGTCTTGTCGGATGTCCCGAAAAGCCGCAGGGGCAGGGGTTCATTGCCGCAACCGCCATAATATTTGAGGGATATGTTATCGTTCCCGTTGCTCTTGTTATGGTAACTTTGTTGTCTTCAAGCGGCTGGCGAAGCGATTCTTTTGCCCTTCTGTCGAATTCGGGGAATTCATCAAGAAACAAAACTCCGTTGTGCGCAAGGCTTATTTCGCCGGGCTTCGGATTTTGTCCGCCGCCTGTCAGTCCCTGAGCGGAAACAGTGTGGTGCGGTGAGCGAAACGGTCTTTTTGAAATAAGTCTTGTTTTGTTGCCGAGTTCGCCGGCAACCGAATAAATAATAGTTGTTTCAATCTTTTCTTCCGTGCTCATTTCGGGAAGAATTGTCGGAAGGCGCTTTGCAAGCATTGATTTTCCTGTTCCCGGAGGGCCAATCATAAGGCAATTATGTCCTCCTGCGGCGGCAATTTCAAGCGCTCGCTTTGCGTTTTGCTGACCCTTAACATCGGAAAAATCAACCTCGTCGCCCTGCACTTCATCTTCTTCAATTTTTCTGAAAGCGGGCTCAATTAGTTTCTTTCCCGTTAAGTGGTCAACAACTTCATTGATATTTTTTGCGGGAAAAACATCTATTCCCTCAACAACCGAGCCTTCTTTTTCGTTTTCGGCAGGAATGAAAATCGCGCCGATATTGCTTTCTTTCGCCTGAATAACCATCGGCAAAACGCCCGCTATGCCCCTTATTTCGCCGTCAAGCGAAAGTTCGCCGATAAACGAATAATCATCAATATTCGTTTTGATTTGCCGGCTTGCTTTAAGAATTGAGATTAAAACAGGCAAATCATAAAAAGAGCCTTCTTTCTTTATGTCGGCAGGCGCAATATTAACCGTTATTCTTGAAACGGGGAACTCAAAGCGGCAGTTTTTTATTGAAGCGCGAACTCTGTCACGGCTTTCTTTAACAGCCGCGTCGGGCAAACCAACGATATCAAAGCGGGGAAGTCCCGAACTCAAATCCGCTTCAACCGTAACATCAAAGGTGTTAAGCCCGATAATGCCGTGCGTTTTAACTTTTGCAAACATTTTCATCACCACTCAAAAAAGTTTCGGAAGTTTCTGAAAATTATTATACATTATATTTGAAATATTGACAACAGAAAATAATAAGATTAAAATAGAATAGTAAAAATTTATGAAGGAGAATGATTATGGATATAAACGCTTTATATAATGAATGGCTTGAAAAAGCAACGGGCGACCCCGATTTGATTGCCGAACTTCAAAGCATAAAGGGCAACGAAGAAGAAATAACGGATAGATTTTATCGTTCGCTTGAATTCGGAACGGCGGGTCTTCGCGGCGTTATCGGCGCGGGAACAAACAGAATGAATATCTACACCGTTGGCAGAGCAACCCAGGGTCTTGCTGATTTTCTCAATAAAAACTATGAAAATCCCTCCGTTGCAATCGGATATGATTCAAGAATAAAGAGCGATTATTTCAGCAAGGAAGCGGCTTGCGTTCTTGCGGCAAACGGCATTAAGGTTTATATTTATGATGAACTTGAGCCAACTCCCTGCCTTTCATTTGCAATCCGCCATTTCAAAACCTCAAGCGGTATAATCTTAACCGCGTCGCATAACCCTGCAAAGTATAACGGATATAAATGCTATAATCCCAAGGGCTATCAGATGACGGATGAGGAAGCAGCCGAAACATATGATTTCATTCAGAAGGTTGACTATTTCACAGGCATCAAAAAAACCGATTTTGATGAGGCTGTTGAAAACGGAATGATTGAATACATAGGAAAAGAGGTTATTGAAGTTTTCCTCGACGAAGTTCAGAAACAGTGCGTTAATCCCGAACTTGTTAAAAAAGCGGATTTAAAGGTTATCTATACTCCTCTTAACGGAACGGGAAACAAGCCTGTCCGCGCGATACTCGACAGAATCGGAATCAGCAAGGTTTTCGTTGTTCCCGAGCAGGAAAATCCCGACGGAAATTTCCCGACCTGCCCCTTCCCGAATCCCGAAATCAAGCAGGTTTTCGAACTCGGTCTTGAAATGAATAAAGATATTAAAGCGGATGTCCTTCTTGCAACCGACCCCGATTGCGACAGAGTCGGAATTGCCGTTCCCGATAAAACGGGCGAACTCGTTTTGATGAGCGGAAACGAAGTCGGCGCAATGCTTCTCAACTATCTTCTTTCCCAAAAGAAAGAAAAGGGAATTCTCAGCGATTCAGCCGTTGCAGTCAAGAGTTTTGTTTCAACCGA
Organism: Eubacterium sp.; assembly: GCA_017543725.1. Classification (GTDB taxonomy): domain Bacteria; phylum Bacillota; class Clostridia; order Oscillospirales; family Acutalibacteraceae; genus Eubacterium_R. The sequence continues at coordinate 5,894 of JAFYFO010000350.1, read as the reverse complement.
TCTGGCAGAGGTTATCGCAAAGAAATATAACTGCACCTTCAAGAATCTTTTAACGGGATTCAAATATATCGGCGAACTCATAACCAATCTTGAAAGTCAGGGCAGAGCGCAGGATTTCGTTATGGGCTTTGAAGAGAGTTACGGTTATCTTGCAGGAACTCACGCAAGGGATAAAGACGCGGTTGTCGGCTCAATGCTTATCTGTGAAATGGCAGCGTTTTATAAACTCAAAGGAATGAATCTTGTTGATGTTATGAATTCTCTCTATGATGAATTCGGCTACTATAACAACGATGTTCAGTCATATACTTTTGAAGGCGCTGCAGGAATGGAAAAAATGGCAGGAATTATGGATACTTTGCGTGCCAATCCTCCTAAGGAAATCGGCGGCTATGCAGTAACTGCCGTTTCAGACTACAAAACGAGCAAAACCGTTTACACAAGCGGCAAAGAAGAAGTTATTGAACTTCCGAAATCAAATGTTCTTGCATTTGCGCTTGAAAAAGGAAACAAAGTTATTGTTCGTCCCAGCGGAACGGAGCCGAAAATCAAGGCTTATATAACCGCTGTCGGAGAAAGCAAAACAAACGCTGCCGAAATTGCAGAAAAACTTATTAAAGCAGCGGATGAATTTATGAAATAAGGTGAAGAATTATGCACAGAGGATGGGTTAAAGCAACTGCGATTGCGCTCGCCGTTTTAATGGCGCTGAGCGGACTCGGAGTAGGAATTGCGGCATTTATGAGATAAAAAAGGGGACTGAATCACTTTTGTGAATCAGTCCCTATAAATTATAGTTTAAATATTTTTGGAATTTGCATATATTTTGCGCATTGTTTCGTCGTCGTAGTGCTCGTCAAGGAATTGTTCGTATCTGTTGGTCGGAAGTTCATCCGTTTTTCTTTCATTCATTCTGACTGCCGCGCTTGCCGAAAGAAATGCGTCGAAAACGAAGAAAACAATAAATATTCCAATCAGCGCTTTTTCAAAAGGTATGTGGATTTTCTCAAAGATTTTTGTAAACAGCGGTATAACAAGTTTAACCCACGCAACTCCGAGAACGCCCCAGAAAAGCGAATAAAGCAGGCAAACCCTTCCGTTTATGTTCAGCGGCAGATGGCTGTAGTCCCACGCAACCGAATGAAAAAATGTTTCCTGTCCCCAGGAGCATATGTATTCAACAACCGTTCCGCTGAGAAATGCGGTTAAAAAAGTTTTCCACAGCGGCGCTTTTTCAAAATTAACAAGAATAAGCGTTAAAAGAACCGCGCCCATTCCGTATGCAACGCTGAGATGACCTAAAACAAGGGATTTTCTGCTTTCTATAAAGCCGTTTTTAATCAGACACCAGATTGTTTCAACGCCGTATCCGATATAGCACCCCGAAATGAAAATCCAGACATACTGATAGAAATTATACTTGAAATCAATCTTAAATTTCATAGCAGTTTTCTCCTCTTTTGCTTTTCAGTTGCATATAATAATAAGATAGGGCAATAAAGTCAATTAAAAGTTGCTTTTTGTTAGAATTTGTTAAGTATTGGGGAAAATAAAAAATCGGCTGTCCCGCTTTCGGCAGGACAGCCGCAGTTTTTTAATTACTGCTCAACAGGGTAAACAGAAACCTTTTTTCTTCCCTTGCCCAATCTTTCAAAACGAACTGTTCCGTCGATAAGAGCAAAGAGAGTGTCATCAGAGCCAATGCCAACATTGTTGCCCGGATGAATGTGGGTTCCTCTCTGGCGATAGAGAATGTTGCCTGCGAGAACAAACTGACCGTCCGCTCTCTTGGCGCCAAGTCTTTTTGACTCGGAATCTCTGCCGTTCTTAGTTGAACCCATACCTTTTTTATGAGCAAAAAGTTGTATGTTTAACTTAAGCATTCCTAAACCTCCGTTATAATCACTTTTATGTTCTCGGGATAATCCTTTTCAAGTTCGATTAAATGAAGTTTCATTCCGTTGAGGATATCCTGAGCCTTTTCGTTTGAGCCGGTTATTTCAAGTTTCATATAGCCGTCGTCAACCGCTGTTTCTGCTTCAAGACCGATAATTTCGGTTATAGTGTTTGCCGTCATATAGCAAGCGCTTGAAACAAAAGCGCAGATGATATCCGAGCCGCTCGGCGCGCTCATTGAGTGCCCCTTACATTCAAAACCGTTTATAGAACCGTTGCTCTGTGAGAAATTAATTCTTATCATTATGCTTTGATAGATGTAATCTCAACCTTTGTGTAAGGCTGACGGTGACCCATCTTGCGTTTTTCGTTCTTCTTCGGCTTGTAGGTGAAAACAGTGATTTTCTTGCCCTTGCCGTTCTTGAGAACTTTTGCCTTAACGGAAGCCTTAGCACAATCAGCGCCTGCTTTGAAGCCCTTATCCGTGCTTACTGCAAGAACTTTGTCGAAAGTTACTTCTGCGCTTTCGTCAACACCGAGTTTTTCAATGTAGAGAACATCGCCTTCAGCAACTTTATACTGCTTTCCGCCTGTTTCAATAACTGCGTACATAGTTTTCTTTTACCTTTCATAAGACTCGCTACGATAGGCGCGCTGCGGGATTTTGCTTTGCAAAATCAATGAAGAGTGAAGAATGAATAATGAAGAATTTCGGGCGGGACACCCGCACCCGATTATAATTGTTCGAGCGAAGCGAGTAACCGCAATTCTTAATTCTTAAATCTTAATTCTTAATTGTCACGCAGTGACTTACAGCCCATAATATGCGGCTTAATGATTATATCACAAAATAGCGCTTTGTCAATATATAATATAATGTGTTTTATATTTTTTTCAAACACAAGATATGCGATATTAAAAATTTTACTTTACAAATAAAGATTAATATGTTATAATTCCTCTCGCTGAAAACGAATTACTCGGTTTCGGGGTTTCAACACCTTCCCGCTACTGTGTTGTTCGCAAAGGCAAATATTATGAAAGGTGGAAAAAGAAATGACCCAGGAAAAAAAGCAGGAAATCATTAAAGAATACGCTATCCACGAGGGTGACACAGGTTCCGCTCAGGTTCAGGTTGCTGTTTTAACCTACAGAATTAATGAACTCACAGAGCACCTCAAGGTCCACAAGAAAGACCATCACTCACGCCGCGGCCTTCTTAAAATGGTTGGTCACAGAAGAAATCTTCTTGCATACATCTATAAGAATGATGTTAACGAATACCGTCAGTTAATCGCAAAACTCGGCATCCGTAACACAATCGAAAGAAACTCTGCAGAAGCAGAAACAGCAGAAGACTGATAAAAACAGCAGACGGCGCTTTATGTGTCGTCTGCTTCGTTGCTTTATTTGTTCAAAAAGAAGGGAAAATAATTGTGATAAATTAAGCGCATAAACGCCGTTTTGTGCATTTAATTTATTACAATTTGCCCTTCTTTTGAAATAGATTTTAAACTAAAAAAGAGAGGTAAAAAAATGTTTTTCAAGAATTTTAAAGTTTGGGAAACCGAACTCGCAGGAAGAAAATTAACTCTTGAAACAGGCAAAATGGCAGGTCTTGCAAATGCGTCAATCCTTGCCCGCTACGGCGAAACAGAGGTTCTTTGCAATGTAACCGCTTCCGCTAAGCCCAGAGAGGGCGTTGATTTCTTCCCGCTTTCAGTGGACTATGAAGAAAAAATGTATTCAGTCGGAAGAATTCCCGGCTCCTTCCAGAGAAGAGAAAGCAGACCCAGTGAAAAGGCAATCTTAACTTCGCGCTGCATCGACCGTCCTATTCGACCCTTGTTCCCCAAGGATTTAAGAAACGATTGTTCGGTTGTTGCAACCGTTATGAGCGTTGACCCCGATTGCTCACCCGAAGTAACCGCAATGATAGGCGTTTCCGCCGCAATTGCAATCTCGGATATTCCGTGGGACGGACCGATTTCAGGCGTTAATGTCGGTCTTGTAGACGGAGAAATCGTTATCAACCCCAATCTTGAGCAGAGAGCAAAGAGCGACCTTGTTTTAACAGTTGCTTCAACAGCGGACCTTGTTGCTATGATTGAAGCGGGCGCAAACGAAGTTGACGATGAAACAATGCTCAAAGCAATTGAGGCTGCTCACGAAGAAAACAAGAAAATTGTTGAATTCATCAAAGGCATTGTTGCTGAGGTCGGCAAGCCGAAGTTTGAATATGAGTCATCAGACCCCGACCCGGCTATTATGGCTGAAATTGAAGAATTCTGTATGGAAGATGTTAAAAAAGCGCTTGATACAGACGATAAAAATGTTCGCGACGCTGCGCTTCTTCCGATTTACGAGGCTGTTCACGAGAAATTCGATGAAAGATTCGAGGATAACACAGCAAAGATTGACGAGATTATGTATCTTGTTCAGAAGCACATTGTTCGTGCTTGGCTCAAGGATGAGCATAAGAGAGTTGACGGACGCGGAATTGATGAAATCCGTCCTCTTAACGCAGAAGTAGACCTTCTTGCAAGAGTTCACGGCTCGGGTATGTTCACCAGAGGTCAGACCCAGGTTCTCTCCGTTGCAACACTTGCTCCGATGAACGACGCTCAGCAACTCGACGGACTTGATGAGCAGACCGAAAAGAGATATATTCATCACTATAACTTCCCCTCATACTCAGTTGGCGAAACAAAGCCTTCAAGAGGTCCCGGAAGAAGAGAAATCGGCCACGGCGCGCTTGCTGAAAAGGCGCTCCTTCCCGTTATTCCGAGCGTTGATGATTTCCCGTATGCAATCAGAGTTGTATCTGAAGTTCTTTCTTCAAACGGCTCAACTTCGCAGGGCTCAATCTGCGGTTCAACACTTGCTCTTATGGCGGCAGGCGTTCCGATTAAAGAGCCCGTTGCAGGTATCTCCTGCGGACTTATCACAGGCGATGAGGGCGTTTACGGTGACTTTATGACAATGGTTGATATCCAGGGTCTTGAGGATTTCTACGGCGATATGGACTTCAAGGTTGCAGGAACAAAGAACGGTATAACCGCTATTCAGATGGACCTCAAAGTTCACGGACTTACTTTTGAAATAATCAAAGAGGCTTTCGCTAAAACTCATAAAGCAAGAAACTACATTCTTGATGAGATTATGCTTCCCGTTATCAGTGAGCCCAGAAAAGAACTCTCTCCCTATGCTCCAAAGATGTTCACTCTCACAATCAATCCCGATAAAATCGGCGATGTTATCGGCAAGGGCGGCAAGGTTATTCAGGAAATTCAGGAAGAATACGATGTTAAAATCAACATCGAGGAAGACGGCAGAGTTTATATCTCGGGTCTTGATTCCGATAAGTGCAAATCTGCTTCCGAGGTTGTTCGTCTTATCGCAACCGACCCCGAAGTCGGCGCTTTCTATAACGGCGTCGTAACAAGACTTATGAACTTCGGCGCATTTGTTGAAATCGCACCCGGCAAAGAAGGACTTGTTCACATCTCACGCCTTGATGTAAAGAGAACCGAAAAGGTTGAAGATGTTGTTAATATCGGCGATTCAATCATTGTTAAATGCATAAACATTGATGAGCAGGGAAGAATCGACCTTTCAAGAAGAGATGCGCTTATCGAACTTGAAGGAATGACCCCCGAAAACGATATTGATGAAGAACGCAAACCCAGAAAAGACGGAAAAGGCGCTCATCATCACCACCACAGAAACAACAAAAAAGACTAATTAATATTCAGAAAAGCCCGCAATGCGCTGCGGGCTTTTTTGTTGGTTCTATAATAAATGTTGGGGTGGAAAAGCCTCAACATTTATTTTTTTAATAAAAAAACGAGACATGCACCTCTGATTTGTTATATTTAAAATCACATAATTTTCAACTAAATATCAACAATTAGTTAAAAAATCAGGAACTCACCTTTCAGTGAATTCCTGTGCTTTTATTTCGGCTGTTTTTTTACAGCCTCTTTTTGGTGGAAGAG
>JAFYFO010000349.1 GCA_017543725.1 Eubacterium sp. | reverse complement strand
CTTCCACGTCAATTTCATCAAAGCGGGCGGGAATAGGGCTGTCAATATCAAAGACTCCGACCACTTTTCCCTCATGATGAAGCGGAATGACGACTTCCGAACGGGACCGGCTGTCACAGGCGATATGACCGGGAAAGGCATGGACATCCTTTACGCACTGCACAGCGTCTTCAGCCACTGCCGTTCCGCAGACACCCTTCCCAACCGGGATGCGGATACACGCAGGACGTCCCCAAAACGGACCCAGCACCAGGACGCCATCTACCATCAGGTAATACCCCGCCCAGTTGATCTCTTCCAGTGACTCTCCCAGCAGAGCAGCAGTATTCGCGAGGTTCGGAATCGGAAGCCGTTCATCTTCCGTCAGCGATTCCGCCTGACGGATAAGTAATTCATAAATCTCAGATTTATGCTCAGAATATCAGCGATTTATATGAGGTTAATCAAAAACTGCTTGATGAAAATGAAGAACTGAGAAAAACAAATGAAAAAACAAAGTTAATGCTTGAACGCCTTGCCGACAGAATCAGGGAGCAGGAAACTCTTAAACTCAAAACGCTCATACACGACGATATCGGAACAAGCCTTATCAAGATTGCAAAAATAATTCAGGGCGATAAAAATGAAAATATAAAACAGCAACTTTCCCTGCTTGAAAACGCCGTCAGTTTTTTTGCAAATAACAAAGTTTTTGAATTCAAAAATGCCGACGAAGTTTATTCAAAGGCAATGGCGCTCGGCGTTGAACTGATAATAAACGGCGAACTTCCGAAGGATGAAAGCGCTTGCGAACTAATTCTTTCGGCAATCAACGAATGTTTAACCAACTGCGTTATTCACGCGGGAGGAAACAGGGTTTTTGCCGATATAAGCGAAAGCGAAAGCGCATGGTCCGTTTCGATAACAAACAACGGAAAAGCGCCCGAGGGTGAAATAACCGAGGGCGGAGGGCTAACTTCCCTGAGGCGCAAAACAGAAAATTTAAACGGCGAAATGAAAGTTTTATCGGATAAGGAATTTATGCTGATTCTGAATCTGAGAAAGGATAATTATAATGATTAACACACTTATTGTTGAGGATAACACCTATGTTCAGAATCATCTTGCCGCGCTGATTTCGGCGGATGAAAAATATAATATTGCCGCCGTTTTGAAAGACGCTTTTGAAGCCGAAAAAATCTGCGAAATGGGAAATATTGATTTGGTTATTATGGATGTTCAGACAGAGCATAACCATTCGGGACTTTCCGCAGGGGAAAGAATAAGAAAAAACGGAAAAACAAAAATACTCATTGTGACTTCGCTTATAGACCCCGATGTTCTTGCAAAGGCGAAAAGCGGCGCGGCAGACAGCCTTTGGTATAAGGACCACGGCGAAACGGAACTTCTTGATGTTATTCAAAGAACCGTCAGCGGAGAAAAGGTTTTTCCCGATATTTCACCGAGCGTTGAACTCAAAGATATGTTTTCATCGGAGATAACGGCAAGGCAGACTGAAATACTCAGGCGCTTTGTTCAGGGAATGACCTATGATGAGATTGCAAAAGAACTCTCTCTTTCAAAAAACGGAGTTCGCTGGAATCTTGACCGTATTGTTGAAAAAGGCGGTTTTAAAAACAAACACGAACTCCTCGCCGCAGTTATTGAAAACAAATTGGTTATTACAACTTTGATTGATAATTAACAATTTAAATTGCATCAGGTTTTCCCTGATGCATTTTTTGTTATACTGCAACGATATTAACAAGTTTTTTAGGAACATAAATTTCCTTTTTAATTGTTTTGCCTTCGATAAGTTCCTTGATTTTTTCATCCTCTTTTGCAAGAGCGAGAACTTCCTCCTGAGGCATATCAACGGGAATAACAATTCTTGAGCGAACTTTTCCCATAACCTGCAAAACGATTTCAACTGTGTCGTCAACGGTTTTCGCTTCGTCAAATGACGGCCACTGCGCTTCGTTGAGCATTCCGCCGAAATTCATATTCTGCCAGATTTCTTCGGTCACATGGGGCGCAAACGGATTAACGATTAAAAGAAGGTCGCGAAGTTCCGCTTTTGTAACAGAGCCTTTATCGTAAATCTGATTGAGAAGAGTCATAACCGCTGCGATAGCAGTGTTGAACTTCATTGACTCAATATCTTCGCTGACTTTCTTTATTGTTTTGTGCATTGCGCTTGAAAGTTCGGAAGAATATTCGTCTGAGTCAGTTGTCATATCCTGAAGTTTCCAGAGTCTGTCAATAAATCTCTTGCAGCCCTTAACGCTTGATTCGCTCCAGGGGGCCGCCTGCTCATAGTCGCCCATAAAGAGAACATAGGTTCTGAGAACATCTGCGCCGTAAACATCAACAACTTCATTCGGGTCGATAACATTTCCTCTTGATTTGCTCATCTTAACTCCGTCGGGGCCTAAGATAAGTCCCTGAGCGGTTCTCTTGAGATAGGGCTCTTTAAACGGAACTGCGCCGATATCATAGAGGAAGCGGTGCCAGAAGCGTGAATAAATCATATGCCTTGTTACATGCTCCATACCGCCGTTATACCAATCAACAGGACCCCAGTATCTGAGTTTATCCATATCGGCAAGGCATTTATCGTTATGCGGGTCGATATATCTCAGGAAATACCAGGAGGAGCCTGCCCACTGAGGCATTGTGTCGGTTTCTCTTTTAGCGTCTTTGCCGCATTTGGGGCATTTGCAATTAACAAAACTGTCTATCTTTGCAAGAGGGCTTTCGCCGTCCTGACCCGGCTCGAAGTTTTCAACTTCGGGAAGTCTGAGCGGAAGTTCTTCATAAGGAACTGCAACAAGTCCGCAATCGGGGCAATGAACAATCGGAATTGGCTCGCCCCAGTATCTCTG
>JAFYFO010000036.1 GCA_017543725.1 Eubacterium sp. | reverse complement strand
GAGTTAACTTCCTCATTCCCGTTGATAACAAAGTCGGCAAGGAATATGATGAAAACACCGAGGCTATGATTGTTAATTCAGACGAAATTCCCGACGGCTGGATGGGTCTTGATATCGGTCCCGAATCTCAGAAACTCTTCGTTGACGCTATCAAAGGCGCAGGAACAGTTATCTGGAACGGTCCCATGGGCGTTTCCGAATGGAAAAACTTTGAGGCAGGAACTGTTGCAGTTGCAAACGCAGTTGCTGAATCAGGCGCTATTTCAATCATCGGCGGCGGCGACTCAGTTGCTGCTGTAACCAAACTCGGCTTTGCCGATAAGATGAGCCACATCTCAACAGGCGGCGGCGCATCTCTTGAATTCCTTGAAGGCAAAGTTCTTCCGGGTATTGATGCATTATTGGATAAATAATGCATCAATAACGTTGACACGAAGTGGCAACATATCACTCAAGGGCGCGGCACTTGAATATCACTAATTTGTTTTCAAATTAATATCACGTTTGCCTTTGGCAAACATATCATTATTTACTTAAGAGGATTATAAAATGAATAAAACACTCAGAAAAGCAGTTATTGCAGGAAACTGGAAAATGAACAAAACTCCTGCTGAAACAACCGCTCTCATCAATGAAATGAAACCCCTTGTTGCAGACGCAGACTGCGATGTTGTTATCTGCACTCCTTTTGTAGACCTCCAGGCAGCGCTTGATGCGGCTGAGGGCTCAAACATTAAAATCGGCGCAGAAAACTGCCACTGGGCAGAAAGCGGCGCTTTCACAGGCGAGGTTTCAGCGCCCATGCTTAAAGCAATGGGAGTTCCCTATGTTATTATCGGCCACAGCGAAAGACGCCAGTATTTCGGAGAAACAGATGAAACTGTTAACAAGAGAGTCCGCGCTGCGCTTGACAACGGTTTAACCGTTATACTTTGCGTTGGCGAAGTTCTTGAAGAAAGAGAACAGGGCGTTACATTTGAAATCGTCGGCAAGCAGACAAAGGTTGCTCTTCAGGGCGTTTCTGCTGAAGAACTCAAAAATGTTATTATTGCTTATGAACCCGTTTGGGCTATCGGAACAGGCAAAACCGCAACTGCAGACCAGGCTGATGAAGTTAACGGCTATATCCGTGAAGTTATCGCAGGTCTTTACGGCAAAGCAGCGGCAGACGCTTTTGTTGTTCAGTACGGCGGTTCTATGAACGCTAAAAACGCAGATGAACTTGTTGCTAAAGAAAATGTTGACGGCGGACTTATCGGCGGCGCTTCTCTTAAAGCGGAAGATTTTTCAATCATCGTTAAAGCAGCATCTAAATAATTAAAAGGGGGTTGCAAGGCAACCCCTTTTAAATGAAGAATTAAGAATGAAGAATGAAGAATTGTGGGCGGGACACCCGCACCCGATTGTATTTTCTAAGAGGATATAAATATATGAAAAAAACTAATGTGCTTTGCATTATGGACGGATTCGGTCATAATCCGTCGGACTACGGCAACGCAATTGTTGCCGCTAAAAAGCCAAACCTTGATAAATTGATGGAAAAATATCCATATACATATATCGGCGCTTCGGGAATGGATGTCGGTCTTCCCGACGGTCAGATGGGTAACTCCGAGGTTGGCCACACAAATATGGGCGCAGGCAGAGTTGTTTATCAGGAACTCACGCGCATAACAAAATCAATTCAGGACGGCGACTTTTTTGAAAACGAAGCGCTTGTTTCAGCAATCAAAAAGAGCGTTGAAGCAGAAACTTCCCTTCACCTTATGGGACTTATGAGCGACGGCGGAGTTCATTCCCACAACACCCACGCCTGGGCAATTGTTGAACTTGCAAAAAGACTCGGACAGAACAAAGTTTATCTTCACTGCATTATGGACGGAAGAGATGTTCCTCCGACTTCGGGAAAAGACTTTGTTGCCGAGGCTATCGAGAAAATGAATGAAATCGGAGTCGGCAAAGTTGCAAGCGTTATCGGCAGATACTACGCTATGGACAGAGACAGCAATTTCGACAGAGTTCAGAAAGCATACAACGCGCTTGTTTTCGGCGAAGGAATCAAAAACACCAATCCTGTTGCGGCAATTGAAGAATCATATAACACAATCGACGGCGACGGAAAGAATTTAACCGATGAATTCATTATGCCGACTGTTACTCTTGAAAACGAAGGCAGAATCAGCAAGGGCGACAGCGTTATTTTCTTCAACTTCCGTCCCGACAGAGCAAGAGAAATAACAAGAACTTTTGTTGATAAGGATTTCAAAGGATTTGAAAGAGAATTCTTCCCAGTTAACTGGGTTTGTATGACACAGTATGACGCAACAATGCCGAATGTTGAAGTTGCCTTCAAACCTCAGAGTTTAAGAAACACTTTCGGCGAATATCTTGCCAAAAACGATATGACCCAACTTCGTATCGCAGAAACAGAGAAGTACGCGCATGTTACATTCTTCTTCAACGGAGGCGTTGAGGCTGTTAATGAGGGTGAAGACAGAATTCTCATCCCCTCACCCAAAGTTGCAACATACGACTTACAGCCCGAAATGAGCGCTTATCTTGTTTCCGAAAAACTCAACGAAGCAGTTCGCAGCGGCAAATACGATGTTGTTATCATCAACTTTGCAAACTGCGATATGGTTGGCCACACAGGAGTTTTTGACGCGGCTGTTAAAGCGGTTGAGGCTGTTGATGAATGTGTTGGCTCGCTCTATGAAGCAGTTCTTGAAAACGGCGGAACACTCTTTGTTACAGCGGACCACGGAAACGCAGACCAGATGAAGGAAGAGGACGGCTCACCCTTCACGGCACACACAACAAACAAAGTTCCCTTTATCGCAATCAACTGCGGTGATGTTGAACTCAGAGAAGGCGGAAGACTTTGCGACATTGTTCCGACAATGCTCAAGGTTATGAACCTTCCCCAGCCTGCCGAAATGACAGGAGAATCAATTATTAAATAAACTTATTAATTCAGGCGGGTTTTTACCCGCCTTTTTCTTATTGAAAAATAATTTGAACTGTTGTATAATTAAGTTGGGTGATGGTATGAAAAAGTTCGCATCATTAATACTTTGCTTTTTGATGATTTTATCATCATTATTTGTTATGCCTTTTTCTGCTTTTGCAGGAGATGAGGCGCAAACGCTGAGCAATGTTCCCCTTTCCGATTGGATGAGTGCAATTCAGGGAAACACAAAACTTACCGAAATAACAATTCCGGGAACGCACGACACCTGCGCCAAGGAATTCAGAACTTCAATTCCCCTCATCATCCGCAGTGTTAAATGCCAGAAACAAACAATACCAGATTTGCTTAATGACGGAGTTCGCCATCTTGATATCAGATGCGAAACGGATAAATCCACCCATTCAACAAAAACAGTTCACAGCGCCACGGACTGCTATTTAAACGGCAATATATACTATCTCGACTTTGTTTTTCAGGAGGTATACAACTTCCTTGACGCCCACCCGAGCGAAACAGTTATTCTGCAGATGAAAGAGGATGACGGAAACGCAGGCGTTGATTTCACAGAGGCAATTTACGAATACATCCACGGCTACGGACAAAACAAGTATTTTTACGGTGAGGACTACGATTATCACGATTATTGGTATCTCGGCAAAACCGTTCCCACGCTTGACGAAGTGCGCGGAAAAATTGTTTTATTCAACCGTTTCAACAATGATATTGAACATTCGGGTTCAACCGTCAGTGAAGAAGAATCGGGTCAGAAAGTTAAATGGCCCGACCAGACCTCAACATCATATAAAGCGCCTGTCTGGGAGGACTATACGGATAACAACACCGGAATCGGAACAATTCATGTTCAGGATAAATTCAAATATAACTCAAGCGACAAGATGAAAGCCATTAAGGATACTTTTGCCCTGCCCCATAACAAAGGCGAATACTATATTAATTTCACCTCTATGAACACAGGAAGCGAATATCCGGAAGCGGCTGCAAACAAGATAAATCCGCAGATTCAGACTTTATCTTTAAACAAAAACAAGCCCTCGGGCGTTGTTCCGATGGACTTTGTTGATGAAAAAGTCACCCGACCTCTTATTGAATGTAACGAGGCAGTTTCAAAAATTGTTGAAGGAAGCGATGAAAACATCAGTTTCAAACTCAACAGAGAAACAAAAACCTTAACCGTCAGCGGAAGCGGAGAAATCAAGGATTATGAAATAATAAACGACCTCGGAAAAGACGGAAGCGGTTCGAACGCGCCCTGGGGCAATCAGATAACAAACAGCGTTTATGATTATCAATTCAACTCCGAAATCATTGAAAATCTTGTTATTGAAAACGGAATAACCGCTATCGGCGAAAATGCCTTTTTTGACTACAATAATCTTGAAAGCATTGTTATTCCGCACAGCGTTGAGCGAATCGGCGAAAACGCCTTTTACCAGAGCGACAGTTCTGCATTAAACGCCGTTTTCAATTTTGCAAAAAATCTTGACGGCAATGATTATTCAAAAGAATCCTTTGCATTTCTTTCCCCGATACTTGAAGAATGTGAAAACATAATTGAAGTCGGAAACTATCCCCAGTTATTAATTGATAACGCCTGCCAAGCCCTTTTGAACATTATTTATGATTTAGTTCCCTACCTTGATTTCAATACGGAATGTGAAGGCGGCTATATTCAGCGAAATATTGACGGCAACAGGCTTTTATTCGGCACTGTCATTAAACTCAGGGCATTCCCCGATAAAAGCCACAGTTTTATCGGCTGGTTCGACATCAAAACTAAAAGATTCATCAGCAAAAGCCCCGAATTAACATTCATTCTTTCATCAGACACCGAACTTCGGGCAGTATTTGCAAAATACGGCGATTCGGCACTTGTTTTTAAAAATGAATCGGGCTGGACTCAGAGTTTTATAACCAAATCCTGCGAAGAATGGGCGCAACTTGAAAGCATATCCGCTCTTCTGCCCCCCGTTCCCTATCAGAAGGGATATAAAAACGGCAAATGGAACTATGATGAAGCGGAGGTTTTATCAAAACTTGCAAACGGAGAAAATGTTGAAATCTTCCCCGAATATGAATTTGAATATGAAGAGGAAATTCTGATTCCCGTATCTGAGGATATTCCCGTTTGCGAACTTCATTTCAGTGAAGACGAAGCCGAAAATGTCGGCATCTTCACCCTAGCAGCAGGAATTCCCGAAACTGCTCAAATAACGGAAATAGGCATAATTTTCAAGCACTCAGCCGATGAAAACTTCAATCCGAATGAATACACTCTTATGCTCGGTAACTCAAGTCTTGTTTCAAAATTCTTTGAAAAAGACGAAAGCGGAATCTATGTTGTTGATATTCTTCATTTCAGCGGTTATAACTGGGCTGCAAGAGGATATATAAATTATCTTGATGAAAGCGGAATACTGAAAACAGCATATTCTAACCAAATTAATATAAGTGGTCAGTAGTCAGTGGTCAGTGACCAGTGGAAAGTGATAAGTAAGGGCGGATATCATCCGCCCGTTGAGAATACTATCATTTATCAACGATATAAAAATTGAACATAATACTGCGGGAGGGCGTGGAAGCCCTCCCCTACTTTTGTCTAAT
>JAFYFO010000348.1 GCA_017543725.1 Eubacterium sp. | reverse complement strand
CTTCAATGTCAGAAACCTTCTCATCAAGCATATGGATGAACTCACTCAGATTGTTTGCGAAGAAAACGGAAAGACATGGGCTGAGGCTGCAGGTGATGTCGGCAAGGCTCAGGAGGGAACAGAACTTGCAACTCAGGCAACCTCCCTTATGATGGGCGAAAGCCTTATGGACGCTTCCGCAGGCTTCGACACTGTTAAGTACCGCGAGCCCCTCGGCGTTTTCGCAGGAATCGTTCCCGTTAACTTCCCTGCAATGATTCCGTTTGGCTGGATGGCTCCCGTTTGTATCGCATGCGGAAACACAATGGTTCTCAAGGCTGCTTCTCTCACTCCGAGAACCGCTATGAGAATTGCAGAACTCTATAAAGAAGCGGGCGTTCCCGACGGCGTTATCAATGTTGTAACCTGCTCAAGAAACGAAATCAACACAATTCTTGAACATCCCGATGTTAAGGGTATAACCTTCGTTGGCTCAACTCCCGTTGGCCTTAAAATTTATGAAAAAGCCGCTTCAACAGGAAAGAGATGTCAGGCTCTCTGCCAGGCGAAGAATCATGCTCTTGTTATGGAAGACTGCGCTCTTGAAAGAACTGTTGCAGGCGTTATCAACTCAGCATTCGGCTGCGGCGGCCAGAGATGTATGGCTCTTTCCGCTTGCGTTGTTGAGGAATCAATCAAGGATAAGTTTATTGCAGAACTCAAAAAGCAGATTGAATCAATCAACTGCGGTCCTGCATGGGATAAGAGCACTCGCCTTGGCCCGATTACTTATGAAAAGCACTATCATGAAGTTCTTGCAGATATTCAGAAGGGTATCGACGAGGGCGCAACGCTTGTTGTTGACGGACGCAATCCGAAAGTTCCCGCAGGCTATGAAAACGGCTATTTCGTAGGCCCGACAGTATTTGCCGATGTAACAGAGGATATGACAATCGGTGACGAAGAAGTATTCGGTCCCGTTCTCTGCATCAAGACCTGCAAGGATTTTGAAGACGGTTTAAGAATTATGAACGCTAACCCCTATGCAAACGGCTCGGTTATCTACACTCAGAGCGGCTACTATGCTCGTCAGTTTGCAAGATACACAGACGGCGGCCAGGTTGGTATCAATGTTGGTATTCCCGTTCCCGTTGGATTTGTTCCGTTCAGCGGACATAAACAGTCTTTCTTCGGCGACCTCCACTGCCTCGGCAAAGACGCTTATCGTTTCTTCACCGAAAGCAAATCAGTAACTCAGCACTGGTTTGACGAGGAAGAAAAGAAGGCTAAGGAAGTTGACACCTGGGACGGACTTCTTTAATAAAATCAAAAGAGCGACCAAAAGGTCGCTCTCTTTTTTGATTTCATTAAAGAATGAAAAATGAAAAATGAAGAATGAAAAATTTCGGTTTCTCGCTTCGCCTCGGACAATTAATCAAACCATAAGTTCAACAATACTGTCTGCAAGTTCGGTTGGGTTGTCAATCGAAAGTCCTGCAATAAGGCGGGCTTGCGCATAGAGTATTTTTGTGTACTTAGCAAGGTTATCGCCGTCAGCCTCCCTGAGGTTCTGAACAATCGGGTGATTGCTGTTTATTTCAAGAACAAGTTGAGCCTTAACGCCTTCGTTTTCACTGGTCATCTGGGAAAGAACTTTAGCCATTTCTATGCTGACATAGCCCTCAGCCGAAAGGCTTACTGCGTGTGAGCCGAGGTTTGAGGTGAATTTAACCGCCGAAACATCGCCGCCGAGGATTTCCTTCATTTTTTCAAGAAGGTCTTTTGCTTCCTCGTTTTTCTTTTTTGTTGCTTCTTTTTCAGCGTCCGTGCTTAAATCAACATCGTCTTTGAGGATGTTTGCAAACTGCTTGCCGTCGTATTCGATAAGCATCTGAATTGCAAATTCATCAACATCATCAGTGAAATAAAGAACTTCAAATCCTTTTTCCTTAACTGCTTCGCATTGGGGAAGAAGGGCGATTTTTTCTTCGCTGCTGCCGCAGGCATAATAAATTTTTTCCTGGGAGTCAGCCATTCTCTCTTTATATTCTTTAAGAGTTGTGTAGCCGCCGTTTGAGGATTTAAAGATAAGCAAATCCTTAAGACCGTCTTTATTCATTCCGTAGTCGGCGTAAACTCCCCATTTGAGTTGAACGCCGAAAACCTTGAAGAATTCTTCATATTTCTCGCGGTCGTTTTTAAGGAGTTTTGAAAGTTCAGCCTTGATTTTCTTATCAATTGCTTTAGCAATGATTTTGAGTTGGCGGTCGTGCTGAAGAATTTCGCGCGAAATATTCAAACTGAGGTCTGCGCTGTCAACAAGACCTTTGACAAAACTGAAATAATCGGGGAGCAAATCAGCGCATTTATCCATAATCAAAACGCCGTTTGAATAGAGTTGCAAGCCCTTTTCATAATCCTTTGAATAAAAGTCCATAGGAGCGTTTTTGGGAATGAACATAAGCGCGTCAAATGTTGCCTGACCTTCGGTTTTTGAATGAATAACCAAAGCGGGGTCTGCATAGTCATAAAACTTTTGCTTATAAAAATCGTTGTATTCCTCTTCTTTAATCTCGCTTTTTCCTTTTCTCCAGAGAGGAACCATTGAGTTTAATGTTTCATCGTTGATTTCAGTGATGTATTCGCCCTCTTTTTCGGGGTCGGGAACCTGCGAGGTCATTTCCATAACAATGGGATAGCGGATATAATCGCTGTATTTCTTAACGAGTTCCTGAATTCTGTATTGCTCAAGATATTCATCGTAGTTCTCGTTTTCGGTGTTTTCTTTAATGTGAAGAATAATTGTTGTTCCGCGTTCTTCTTTATCGCAGGGCTCAATTGTGTAGCCGTCCGCGCCTGAAGAAATCCATTTGTTTGCGCTCTCCTCGCCAAGCGCCTTTGAAATAACTTCAACTTCGCTTGCAACCATAAATGAAGAATAAAAACCAACGCCGAACTGGCCGATAACTTCAACATCTTCAATTCCCTCGGCGCCTTCGTTTTCCTTTTTGAAATCAAGGGAATCGGATTTTGCGATTGTTCCGAGATTCTGTTCGAGTTCTTCGGCTGTCATTCCGATTCCGCAATCGGAAATGCTCAGAGTTCTTGCTTCTTTATCAATATCAATTCTGATTTTCAAATCGTCTTTGGCTGCGTTTATGCTGCCGTCGGTTAAAGATTTGAAATAGAGTTTATCCGTTGCGTCGGAAGCGTTTGAAATAAGTTCACGAAGAAAAATCTCTTTGTGGGTG
>JAFYFO010000347.1 GCA_017543725.1 Eubacterium sp. | reverse complement strand
CGAGCGAGCGCCTCTTTTTCTTGCATATTTCAGCGCTTCAAGAGTGTCGAGTGTTTCACCGCTCTGGGAAACGCAGATAACAAGCGGTTTATCATTTATAATCGGCTGTTTATACATATATTCACTTGCCATATTAACGCTGACCGGAACTGAGCAGGTTTTTTCGATTATATGCTTGCCGATAAGACCTGCGTGCATTGCCGTTCCGCAGGCAATAACGGTTATATTATCGCAATCGGTGAAGATTGAATCATCAACATTTTCACTGCTGAAATCGGGCAAATCGTTTTTAATTCTTGATGAAATTGTTTTTTCAATAACATCGGGCTGCTCCATAATTTCTTTTTCCATATAAAACGGATAGCCCATTTTGCCGCTGTTTTTGATATCCCAATCAAGAGTTAAAACTTTCGGTTTAACATCATTACCGCTGAAATCTTTGATTATGAAACCATCATCGCTGATTTCGGCAATCGAAAATTCGGGAAGAACAAAGTATTTTTCGCTGTACTCCCCTATTGCCATAATATCCGATGCGATATATGCTCCGTTTTCATTCTGACAGCAAACTATCGGGCTGACATTTCTGACAGCAAAAATCTTATTCGGAATATCGTCAAACATAACCGCAAGAGCAAATGTTCCGCTGATTTCCTTAACTGCGCTGACAATTGCGTCGCTAGGATTGCCTTCATAATAATAGTCTATAAGCGCGGCAACAACCTCTGAATCGGTTTGCGACCTGAGTTTATTTGCAACGCCGAGTTGGTTTTTGATAGCGGCATAGTTTTCGATAATGCCGTTGTGAACAAGGGTTACGCTTCCGAATTTATGCGGATGCGAATTTTCGTCGCAAACTCCGCCGTGGGTCGCCCAGCGGGTATGACCGATTCCGGCAATTCCCTTGACATCTTTGGACCTTTCATCGAGTTTTTCAACTCTTCCCTCACATTTTGAAACAAGAACTTCCTTGAACTCAGGGTGATAAACAGCAATTCCTGCGCTGTCGTAGCCTCTGTATTCAAGCGTTTTCAAGCCTTTGAGCAAGATTCCTCTTGCCTCACTGTATCCCGTGTAGCCAATAATTCCACACATAGTAAAACTCCTTCGTCGTTTTAATTGAGAATTGAAAATGTAAAATGGAAAATTTCGGGAGGGCTCCGCCCTCACCCGATGATTATAACATTCTCAATTATAATTAAATGTATATAAAAATTAAGATATAATCAATTCTATGTCCTTTGCTGAAAAGAATTTGTCGAAACCGTTTCCGATTAGTTTTGCCTTTTCATAACGCATCAAAGGAATACGAAAGAGCATCCGCCGAAAAATTCGATAACTCTTTGCCTCGTCAGCCAATTAAGGCTCCGGCGCTTGAAGATTTTAACTCCTTTCCTAATATTCAATTGAAAATATCTCTTATAAAATTAAAGCATATATTGTGTTTAAAGTCAATAATTATTTAATTTTATTATATATGTTGAAATAAATAAAAAATTTTGATATTATATAACCACTATATTGAAAAGGATATAAACTATGGATATTTCAAAGCAACTCGAAATTGAGTTTTCGCTCAAACCTTACCAGGTTGAAAACACAATTAAACTCATTGACGACGGAAACACTATCCCCTTTATCGCACGATACAGAAAAGAAGCAACAGGCTCTCTTGATGACCAGATTTTAAGAGAATTATTTGAAAGACTGGGTTATCTGAGAAATTTTGAAGAGCAAAAAGAAAAGATTATTGCTTCAATAACCGAGCAGGAACTTATGACCGATGAAATTCTTGCGTCTATTGAAGCGGCAAAAACAATGACGGAACTTGAGGATATCTACCGTCCTTTCAGACCGAAGAGAAAAACAAGAGCCTCCGTTGCAAAAGCAAAAGGACTTCAGGGACTTGCAGATTCAATTTTCGAACAGAAAGAAAACAGCCCCTTGCCCGAAGAACTTGCAAAAGACTATCTTAATGAAGAAGTTGAAACGATTGAAGACGCGCTTCAGGGTGCGAGGGATATTATTGCCGAAGCCGTTTCAGACGACGCAAAAGGCAGAAAACTTCTCAGATACGCTATCAAAAAGAGCGGAATAATCAGCGCAAAGGGCGCAAAAGAAGACCTCGGCGTTTATGAAATGTATAAGGAATACAGCGAGCCTGTTTCAAAAATTGCCCGCCACAGAGTTCTTGCAATAAACAGGGGCGAAAAAGAAGGTTTTCTTAAAGTCGGAATTGAATACGATAAGGAACTTGCCGTTGATATTCTTGTTAATCTCCATAAAAAGAATGGCTCCCCCTGCTCAGAACAGGTTTATGAAGCAATTGACGACGCCTATACAAGACTTATTTTCCCCTCAATTGAAAGAGAGATAAGAAACGAACTTACCGACTCGGCAAATGAAAGTTCAATAAAGGTTTTCGGCGAAAACACAAGGCAACTTCTTATGCAGCCCCCTGTTAAAGGAAGGGTTACAATCGGACTTGACCCGGGATACAGAACGGGATGCAAGGTTGCAGTTGTTGATGAAACAGGCAAGGTTCTTGATACAGGAGTTATCTACCCTGCTCCGCCCCATCAGAATATTGAGGGTGCAAAGAAAACAATAAAGAACTTTGTTGAAAAATACGGCGTTACGCTTTTTGCAATAGGAAACGGAACAGCCTCGCACGAAACGGAGGTTTTTGCCGCTGAAACAATCAAGGAAATCGGCAAAAATATTGAATATATGGTTGTCAGCGAAGCGGGCGCATCTGTTTACAGCGCTTCAAAACTTGCCGCTGAAGAATTTCCTCAATTTGATGTTTCGCTCAGAAGTGCTGTTTCAATAGCAAGAAGGCTTCAGGACCCGCTTGCCGAACTTGTTAAAATCGACCCGAAAGCCATCGGCGTCGGTCAGTATCAGCACGATATGCCGCAAAAGGAACTCAACAGCGCGCTTGACGGTGTTGTTGAAGACTGCGTTAACTCCGTTGGCGTTGACCTCAACACCGCTTCTCCCCAACTTCTTTCAAGAGTTGCCGGAGTTACCTCGGCAATAGCAAAAAACATTGTTTCCTTCCGCGAGGAAAACGGAAGTTTCAAATCGAGAAACCAACTTCTTAAAGTCAGCAAATTGGGTCCGAAGGCGTTTGAACAGTGTGCGGGCTTCCTCAGGGTTGCAGAGAGCGATAATGTTTTTGACAACACCGCAGTTCACCCTGAAAGTTATCAGGCGGCGAAAGAACTTCTTAAACTTTGCTCTGTCAGCGACGACGATATCAGAAAAGGCAATATTGCAATGCTCAGTGCAAAAGTTAAGATAGACGGAACTTCCGCTCTTGCCGCAAAGCTCGGCATTGGTGAGCCGACTCTCAAAGACATTGTCAGCGAACTTTCAAAACCCGGCCGCGACCCAAGGGACGAACTTCCCCAGCCCATGCTCAGGAGCGATGTTATGGGAATTGAAGACTTAAAAGAGGGTATGCAACTCAAAGGAACTGTCAGAAATGTTATTGATTTCGGCGCA
Organism: Eubacterium sp.; assembly: GCA_017543725.1. GTDB lineage: Bacteria > Bacillota > Clostridia > Oscillospirales > Acutalibacteraceae > Eubacterium_R. The sequence goes on along the minus strand of JAFYFO010000347.1, from coordinate 332 downwards.
TTTGTTGATATCGGAGTTCATCAGGACGGTCTTGTTCACATCAGCCAGATAACAAACAGATATATCAAACACCCGAGCGAAGTTCTTAAAGTCGGCGATATTGTTGATGTTTGGGTTATCGGAGTTGACATTAATAAAAAATGAATATCCCTCACAATGAAAGAGCCGAAATAAAATCTTAAAACCTATCAAGCCTTCCCCCTCGGGGGAAGGTGGCTGCCGTATGGCAGACGGATGAGGGGAAATAAAACGGGGGAAGGTGTCGGCGAATACTTGGAGCCGACGGATGAGGGGAGATACACGGGGGAAGGTGGCTGCCGTATGGCAGACGG
>JAFYFO010000346.1 GCA_017543725.1 Eubacterium sp. | reverse complement strand
CACCCGCACCCGATTGTAATTCGTAATTAACCTCGGAGGAATAAAAATGAAACGAATACTTAAAAACTTTCTTTGCCTTTCCTTTGCGGCATTAATGGCGTTCACAAGCGCCTCTGTTGCATTTGCAAAAGAAAATGTAACTCCCGTTATTCTTGTTCACGGTTTGGGCGCAAACCCTGTTTATGAAAATGTCGGAACAGATGAACAAAAAGAAATTGCAAATCTCGGGCTCGGCGATAATCTTGTCAGCGCGATTCTCGGAAATAACGACCTTGTTTGCGAAGTTCTTAAAATGATTGAACCTGAAAGGGATGTTGATGAGGATAAACTCATAAACGCTCTTGCAGGGCTTATTAAGGACTCCCAACTCAACTGCGATAAAAACGGCAATGTTAAGAAGGGGCAGGGCGTTGCAAACTACTGGGAAGAGCCTCTTTCAAAGCATAAGGATTATTATCAGAATGCCGAGGTTGCCGAAAGCGCGATTGCAAGGCAACTTGTTAAAGAAGTCGGCGCTAAGAATGTTTATGTTTTCAATTATGATTGGCGTCAGGACATCTGCAAAACCGCAAAAGACCTTAATACTTTCATAAAGAATATTAAGAAAAAGAGAAAGTGCAGCAAGGTTTCCCTTGTCGGCTGTTCTCTCGGCGGCGCAGTTCTTTCTGCGTTTATTGATGCAAACGGCTTCAAAAATGATGTTAAGCGCTATGTTTTCGTTAACCCCGCAATAATGGGCGTTGATGTTGCAAGAGCGTACGCTATGGATATCAAGTTCAGCAAGAAGAGCATTATCAAATATCTCAAGAGTATGGAAACTTCTTTCCAGAACGGCTCGAATCCTGCGCTTTTCCGTATGATTTATGCGCTTGGTGATGTTCGCATTGGCTATGCAGTTGATTATCTCAATGAATTCCTCAAGGATGAAAAGAATGTTAAAAAACTCTTCAATAAGGTGATTAAACCCTGGATTGGCAATATTCCTTCTCTTTGGGAATGTATTCCGAACGATAGTTTTGATAAAGCCGTTAAGGAAATGAGCAAAATCGGCTTCCTTGATAAAAAGAGCGGATTATATAAGAAAATCAAGGCATATCACAGTGTTCAGGGCAGAGTTAAGAACAATCTTAAAAAGGTTAAGAAACACGGCGCTTCCGTTGCAATTCTTGCTTCCTACGGAACAATGGGTATTCCCGTAACCTCAAAGGCGTATAATCAAACCGATGTTCTGATTGATACGAAATATGCCTCTGCAGGCGCAACAACCGCTAAATACGGCAAGAAATTATCAGGCAAAAACGCAAAGGGCAAATATGTTTCAAAAGATAAAATTATCAATGCAAAAACCTGCGCGCTTCCCGATAACACCTGGTTCCTTAAAGATGTTCAGCATATGCGCTTCAAGTATAATTCCGACGCTACCAAACTTGTTGCAAGACTTGCGGCAGGCAAGGTTAAATCGAATATATCGGCAGTTAAGAAAAAATATAAAATATCGCAGTTCTCAAAGGAAAAAAGCGATAATAAATTAGTTAAATCATAAATCAAAAGCCGTCTCATAAAGGGCGTTGAACTTAGGGATTTAACAGATTTTAAAATGCTCTTTTCCGCTATAACGGCTTCAAAACAAGGGTTAAGGCGCCAGCCTTAACCCTTGTTTGTTCATTGTTCTAACGAAAAATTGCTATTTTAAAATTGCTTTGCACCTCAAAAATTCAGATTTTTGTGTAAGACAAGGCAAAAAGCGCAGGAATAATTTGTTTATTCCGAGCATTTTTAACGCAGTATTACGCAAAAAGATGTTTTTTGAGGCTGTCAAATCCCTAAGTCCAACGCCCTAAACAGTCGGTTGCTTTTTCAGTTCGTTTAAAAATTGAATTATCATCGGAACGGCAATTATCGCGGCAATCAGATATGAAATCGGCCACGCAAGTTGTATTCCGAGAATTCCGAATAATTTCGGCAGTATCAGCACAAGCGGAATGAAGAATAAGCCGTTTTGCGCGCAGGCAAGGAAAAACGCTCTGCCGCTTTTTCCAACGCTCTGGAAAGCCATATTTCCAACCATAACCGTCGGAAGGCTTATTATCGCAATGCAGAGCAAACGAAGCGCCGTTGTTCCTATTTCAACAACGCCTTCATCCTTGCGGAAAAGTTCGATAACCCTTGGCGCAAGAATAAAGCATATGCCAGACATAACGGCGATAACCGCGCTTGCATAAATCCATAAAAACTTAACGGCTTCCCTGACTCTGTCATATAACTTTGCTCCGAAATTGAAAGAGCAAACAGGCTGAAATCCCTGCCCGATACCGAGCGCAACGCTGAAAATAAACATTCCGATTTTCGCAACAATGCTTATTGCCGCAATACATTCGTCGCCGAAAACGGCAGCCTGCTGATTGAAAAGCATTGTTGAAACGGAATTAAGCCCCTGTCTTGCAAAACTCGGCAGCCCGACGGTTATAATATCAAGAGTTATTCTCGGTTTGAAACTCAGATATCTGAAAGAAATTCTGCTTTGAGGCTTTTTCAACAGGAAGAAAATGAGGAGAATAAACATTCCGATATACTGCGACGCCGCCGTTGCAAGTCCTGCGCCTGCGATTCCCATATCAAGTGAGAAAATAAGAAGCGGGTCGAGAATAATATTGAGAATTCCGCCAGTTGCAATGCCTATCATTGCAAATTTAGCCATTCCCTCAAAGCGCAGAATATTATTCATAACAAACGAAGTTGTCATTGCCGGCGCGGCAATCAAAATATATGTTCCGTAGGTTTTTGCAAGAGGAAGAATTGTTTTTGTGCTTCCCATAAGAAGCATTGCAGGCTCAAGAAAAATCAGCCCTGCCGCCATAATTATCAGCCCGACGGACAGTCCTAAAAAATATGCTGTTGAAGAATATTCCCTTGCCTGCTCGATTTCTTTTGCGCCGAGTTTCCTGCTGATATTAGAACCTGCGCCCTGACCGAACATAAATCCAAACGCCTGAATAAGCCCCATTAACGATAGCAAAACCCCGCAGGCTCCGCTTGCCGCAACGCTGATTTTTGAAACAAAATATGTGTCGGCAATATTATAGAGCATTGTTATCAGCATACTGATAACCGTTGGTATTGCAAGGCGCGATATCAATTTTTTAATCGGGGTCTTGGTCATTTTATCAAATTGTTTTGCTGCTGAATTGTCCATAATAATACTTTGCTTGCCCTGAATATTGTAATTAATAGTTTTATATAGTATAATGTATTTTAAGTAAGAAAACAAGTGCGTGGAGGAGTATTTATGAAAGATATCGGGCTTTTTGCTTTTGCAGACGAGGCAGGAAAAAATCTTGAAACCCAGATTGAAGCAATGCTTGAAAATTCAGTGCAGGGGCTTGAAATCAGAAGCGTGGACGGCGAGAATATTTCCGATATAAGTTTTGAAAAAGCAAAGGAAATCAAAAGCAAAATGGATGCAAACGGACTTTCGGTTTTTTCAATCGGCTCGCCCATCGGAAAAATTGATTTGATAAAGGACGATTACAGCGCTCATCTTGAAAAATTCAAGCACTGCCTTGAACTTGCCGAAATCCTCGGCGCAAAGCATTTCAGGCTCTTTTCCTTTTACACTCCGGAGGGCGAAAACCCTGATGAATACAAGGATATCGCCTTCGAGAGACTTGAAGATTTTGTTGATATTTCAAGGGGCAGCGGTGTTGTTTTGTGCCACGAAAACGAAAAGGGAATCTACGGCGACACGGCAAAGAGATGCCTTGAAATTCACAGAACTTTTCCCGAAATAAAAGCGGTTTTCGACCCTGCAAATTTCGTTCAGGTCGGTCAGGATACAAACGAGGCGTGGGATATGCTTAAAAATTATGTTGAATATCTGCATATCAAAGACGCACTGCCCGACGGCTCGGTTGTTCCTTCGGGAAAGGGAATCGGAAATCTTGAAAGAATAATCGGTGAGTATCTTAAATCGGGCAAAAGAAATATGACCGTTGAGCCTCATTTAACCGTTTTTGACGGGCTTGAAAACCTTGAAAAAACAGGCGGAAAACTGAAAAACAAATATGTTTTCAATTCAAATAAAGAGGCGTTTAAATGCGCTTGCGACGCGCTGAAAGGAATTCTTGAAGGGATTTGCTATGAATAGAATAAAACTTGGAATTATCGGCTTGGGCAATATGGGAACAAATCACGCAAAAAAGATTCTCAGCGGAAAATGCCCCGATTTTGAACTTTGCGCTGTTGCCGATATAAATCCCGACAGGCTTGATTTTTGCAGAAAAGAATTATCCGATAAAATAAAATGTTTCCCGACGGCTGAGGAAATGCTTGATTCAGGATTGATTGAGGCTTGCCTTATCGCAGTTCCTCACTACGACCACCCGAAATATGCTATAGAATGTTTTGAAAGAAATATCCATGTTATGCTTGAAAAACCTGCAGGAGTTTACACAAAGCAGGTTCGTGAAATGAATGAGGCGGCGGATAAATCAAGCGCTGTTTTCGGAGTTATGTTTAATCAGCGAACAAATCATATCTATCGGAAAATGAAAGAAATCGTTGATTCGGGAAAATACGGTCAAATCAGGCGTACCAACTGGATAATAACAAATTGGTACCGTCCTCAGGCGTATTTTGATTCGGGGGACTGGCGCGCAACCTGGAGCGGAGAAGGCGGGGGAGTTCTTCTCAATCAGTGCCCGCATCAACTTGATTTGTGGCAGTGGATTTGCAAAATGCCGAAAAGGGTTGAGGCGCATCTTCTCTACGGAAAATGGCACGATATTGAGGTTGAAGACGATGTGAGTGTCTATGCCGAATACGAAAACGGCGCAACGGGGGTTTTTATAACCTCAACCGGCGACCCCTGCGGAACAAACCGCTTTGAAATGCAACTCGACAGAGCAAAAATTATCGCCGAAAACGATAAACTTGAACTATTTGAACTCAAAACCGCCGAGCCCGAGTTTTCCAAAACGAATAAAGACCCCTTCGGTCAGATTGAAAGCAGATATATCGAGGTTGAAACAGACGGCAAAAACGAACAGCACACGGGCGTAATCAACGCCTGGGGACGCGCAATTCTCAAAGGCGAGCCCCTTGTTGCAGACGGTAGAGAGGGAATCAACGGTCTTATGCTTTCAAACGCAATGCACCTTTCCTCCTTCCTCGGCAAAGCCGTTGAAATTCCGATAGACGAAGAATTATACTATAATGAACTTATGAAAAAAGTTGCTTCCTCCAAAAAGAAAACGAATGTCACTCAGGTTGTTGCAGACACATCATCAACCTACGGCGGAACATCGGCGGAAAAGAACAGCCATTGGAATACAAATTGGTAAGCAACCCGAATATATAAAAAACGGTTATCCCACATTTGTGAGATAGCCGTTTTTTTGGCCTGCCCGACAGGATTCGAACCTGCAGGTCGCTTGAATCGGAATCAAGTGCATTATCCGGTTATGCTACGGGCAGATATACGAATTATTATAATTACTAATCTCATTTTAGTCAAGTGCGGAGCAAAAAAGAAAAGTTTAAGATTTGTTTATCTTTTTTACTATTTATATATGTTGACTATACCATATAAAAATGTTAAAATATTAACAATATATGAAAGGTGAGGAAAAAGTTATGGCTGATAAACTTTTAGGCTATGCACCCGAATGGACTTATGACGATTCTATTCCTGTCAGAGAACCGATTATGAAACTCGGCAGAATGATAACCGACAGAGTTCCGATTGTGCTTGGAACACAGAAGATAACCAAGCAGGACCCCGAGTACTGGGCTGTTGCAACCATTTGTCCGACCGATGAAATGGCAGAAGTTGCAATGAAAATGAAAAAGCGCCATCCGAGAACATGGGAGGATATGAAAAAACTCGTTAAGAATATGAATATTTCCGACGAGCATCTTCAGGAACTCCTTGATCAGATGAGCGAAAACGGACTTATTGAATGGAACTATGAAAACCCGCAGCACGAAAAGCAGTGGGTTCTTCCGATGTTTGTTCCCGGTTCGGGCGAGTTCTCAAATATGAATAAAGAACTCCTTGATAAACATCCCGAACTCGGAAGATTTTTCGAGAGAATGACGCGCCTTCCGCTTGAAAAAATCACTCCCATGGTGCCTCCCGGAGGCGGCGGAATAGGAATGCACGTTATTCCCGTTGAAAAGGCGATTGAAATGGAAAACGAGGCAATCGGAGTTGAAAAAATATCCTATTGGCTTGATAAATACGACGGCAAATATGCCGCTTCGCCCTGTTCCTGCCGTTATTCAAGAAAAACATATGATGAAGGCTGTGCAGACGACCCCGAGGGTTGGTGCGTTGCAATGGGCGATATGGCTGATTATGTTGTTGAAACCAAGAAAGGCGGCCACTACATAACAAGGGAGCAAGCCCTTGAAATTTTCCGTCAGGGTGAGGAAAACGGCTTTGTTCATCAGATAACGAATATCGACGGCGAGGATAAAATTTTTGCAATCTGCAACTGCAATGTTAATGTTTGCTATGCGCTGAGAACTTCGCAGCTTTTCAACACTCCGAATATGAGCCGCAGCGCTTATGTTGCAAAGGTTAAGAAAGAAAACTGCGTTGCGTGCGGAAGATGCGTTGAGCATTGCCCTGCAGGAGCGCTCAAACTCGGACAGAAACTCTGCACAAAGCAGGGTGAGATTGAATATCCGCGCCAGGAACTTCCCGATGAAGTTAAATGGGGACCCGAAAAGTGGGAAGAAGAATACAGGGATAAAAACCGTATCAACACCCATGAAACAGGAACTGCTCCCTGCAAAACCGCTTGCCCTGCGCATATTGCAATTCAGGGATATCTTAAAATGGCGGCTCAGGGAAGATATGATGAAGCGCTTGCGCTTATCAAGAAAGAAAATCCGTTCCCTGCGGTTTGCGGCCATGTTTGCAATAAGCGCTGTGAGGAAGCCTGCACAAGAGGAACAATCGACGAGGCAATCGCAATCGACGATGTTAAAAAATTCCTTGCTCACCGCGATATGGCAAACGAAACAAGGGTTATTCCCAAGAAGGTTATTCCGAAAATAACCGTTGACGGAGTTTTCGACAGGGAGAAGGGCTTCACCGAAAAGGTTGCAATTATCGGCGCAGGTCCTGCAGGACTTTCATGCGCGTTTTATCTCGCGGAAAAAGGCTATCTCAATGTAACTGTTTTTGAAAAGAATAAAGAGCCGGGCGGTATGCTTCGCTACGGTATTCCGAATTATAAACTTGAAAAAGCGGTTATAGACGCCGAGATTGATATAATCAGAGAAATGGGCGTTGAAATTAAATGCGGCGTTGAAGTCGGCAAGGATATAACTCTTGATGAACTCCGCGCGCAGGGATATAAAGCCTTCTATATGGCAATCGGCGCTCAGGGCGGAAGAAAAGCGGGAGTAGACGGCGAAGACGCAAACGGCGTTTTAACCGCTGTTGAATTCCTCCACGAAGCCGCTGAAAAAGAGGCATATGATATCGGCAAAACAGCCGTTGTTGTCGGCGGCGGTAATGTTGCTATCGATGCGGCGAGAGTTTCCGTTCACTGCGGCGCTGAAAATGTTTCAATGTTCTGCCTTGAAAGCAGGGAAGAAATGCCTGCTTCGGCGGATGAGATTGAAGAAGCGCTTGAAGACGGCGTTGAAATCAATAATTCCTGGGGACCAAAGGAAATTCTCAAGGATGAAAACGGCAGGGTTAAGGCAATTGTGTTTAAAAAATGCGTTCGTGTATTTGATGATGAACACCGCTTTGCTCCCGTTTATGATGAAAACGAAACAATGACCGTTGAATGCGACAGCGTAATTCTTTCAATCGGTCAGGCTATCGAGTGGGGCGGATTGCT
>JAFYFO010000345.1 GCA_017543725.1 Eubacterium sp. | reverse complement strand
TCCGTTATATTTAAGGAGGTGTACGCAAATGGCTAAATGTGAATGCTGCGGAAAAGAAATGTCCTTCGGTATCAAGGTATCTCACTCACACAGAAGATCAAACAGAACCTGGAAGCCGAACATCAAAAAGGTTAAGGCTATTGTTAACGGCTCACCTAAGAGAATCTATGTTTGCACAAGATGCCTTCGTTCAGGTAAGGTTGAAAGAGCATAAGTTTTTAGTATAAAACAAAATCAATCAGCGCTGAAAAGCGTTAAAAATACCCGGAATACAAATTAAGTATTCCGGGTATTTTTATATTTATTTGTATTCCTTTAAAATTGCCGCATAATCCTTTGCATTGATAATTCCGTCTTTAGTTATATCAAGCAATTCATTATACTTATTGTCGCCCTGTCTTGCGTTAATTGCAGGTGTGAAAGAAATATTTTCTTCTTCCTTGCAGATTAAGCATTTTGTTTTTGCTTCATTTTTATCAAAATCAAATCCAAAAAGATTAAAGATATGCGCAAGTTCGCTGATATCAACATTAACACTCATCAAAGCCGTATCGGAAATCCCGGTGTTATAATAATAAGTTAAGCCGTCTTTAATATTATCAAAGTCGTCCGTAAAGAAGTATCCGTCTGAAAAAGCAAGTCTTCCCTCTTTGTCAATGCTTGTTTTAGCAATTTTTGAGCCGTCTGTTTCAAACGGAACAACAATCATTCCTTCACTTGCAGTTGCTTTTGCAGATGTTTTCTGAAAACCGATATTATATTCGGTTATGCTTCTTCCGTCTGAAACAAGGAGCGGATTATTGCTCAAATCAAGTTCTTTCAACTCATTATATGAGCAGTTAAGTTCCTTAAGCCCCGTGTTTGTTGATAAATCAAGAGTTTTAAGCGCGCAGTTATCGCATCTGAAATCCTGAAGTTTATCAAGCGAGTTAATATTGACTGATGTTAATTCTTCATTTTCATAGCAATGAATTCTTTCAAGATTTTTGTTTTCCGAAAAATCAAGCGACTTAAAATCATTTGAACAAATGTTTATTGTTTTAAGAGATAAATCATTTGAAAGATTTATGCTTTTCAAGCCCAAATCATTGCAGGCGAGAATTTCAAGTTCATCAAGTCCCGATAAATCAAGGGATTCAATATGACCAATACTGCTGCAGCGAAGAATTCTGAGCGATTCAAAATATTCAATTCCCTTAAGGTTGTTTATTTTGATTTCATCCTCATCAAGGTCGTTTTCAAAAGCATACATTTCAACAATGCCTGAAACAATCATTGAATCGGTGTTTCTCTCCTGAGCGGATAAAATGCCGTCTTTATTTATATCATACATAAATGCAACAGCGTTTCTGAAATTTTCATCGGGAAAGTTTTCTTCACTCAGTTCAACATTATCAACTGCAAATGCAATGATTGAAAGAGCGGCAGCGCTTATTGTTATTACCGCTGCAAGGAGCAGCGAAATATGCTTTTTAATAAAGTTTTTCATATTCCGCCCCCCTTATTTCTTGTTAACTTTAAGAGTGAATTTCTTAGCGACGGTTGAACCGTCGTTATTTGTTATCGTGCAGGTTATATCGGTGCTGTATGATGAACTGAAGAGAAAAAGTCCGCTGAATGTTACTTCTCCTGTTGAAGCATTAATCTTAATCGGTGAAGATGAAGATGATGTTTTGTAGGAAACAGAAGCAAGGTCGTTTGCATTTGACGGCAAAGCAATGCAGCCAACCGTTAATCCCGGGAAGTTGCTGAAGTTTCCTCCGCAGGAAACAGTATATGTTGTATTTGCCTGAACTTCTGCGCCGTCAACCGTTAACGCAAGGTCTGTTACAGGAATTATCTTTTCAACGATTAAAACATCTCTGACAACGCTGTATTCCCTTCCGTAATCATCAACAACATTGAAACTCAGTGTTAATGAGCCTGTTTCTTCAAGTCTTGTTATTTCAAGGCTCATTTCGTTTTGTTC
>JAFYFO010000344.1 GCA_017543725.1 Eubacterium sp. | reverse complement strand
GAGGGCTCAACGGTGTCCATATGTGAGGAAAAAACAATCGGCTCAAGGTCTTTATCGCCTTCGATATATGCATAAAGATTGCCCGTTGTTCCGTTTGATTCTTCGCCTGCGTTATCCTCCGCCGCTTCAACTGAGATTGATTTGAGATATTTTTTGATGTACTCGCAAACAAGCCTTTCATCGTGGGATGGGCTGTCAAGCGAAACGATTGATTTGAAATTTTCAAGAATTCTTTCAATATTTACCATAATAAAAACCGCCTGAAATATTATTTATAACTCTAATATAGCACTAAACTAAAGTTTATTCAAGATATTGTATTTTGTGATTAATCTTTCGATTTTTGCAATAAACCCTTCTCCGAAAACGAAGAGAAAGAGGGCGCTCGTTAATGCGAAAACAAGATTGAAGGAAAAACCTGCCGCATATATTCCGATTATTCCCGAAAGCGTTATTTTATCCCCGAGGGAAACAAGAATTGTTGAGATGTCAACAATGAGCCCATAGATTATTATAACTGAGAAAAAGCCATATGCGGCAAGGGATATTCTGCTGTGTTTTTTACTGAACAAAAGCCCTGCAAAAAAGCCAAGAAGTCCCATTGCAACCATCTGAAACGGGGTCCATATTCCCTGGGAAAAGATGAAGTTTGAAACAAACATCGAAAGCGCGCCGACGATATATCCCCTCTCTGCTCCGAGACAAACCGCAGAAGCGATAACAACGGCGGCAATCGGCTTTACTTCGGGAATCAGATAAAACGCCGCTCTTGAAACAACGGCAAGCGCAACAAGGCTTGCAATAAGCGTTATCTCCCTTGACGATGTTTTTCTTCTTTCAAATGAAAAGAAAAACGGCAGCATTGAAAGAATCAGAACTGAAACGGAAGTTATATAGTAGTTTATTTTTTCGCTGAAAAGCATTTGCCAGACAACAACAAATATCAGACTCAAAACTATGACGGCGGGGAAAAACGCTTTTTTAAAAGTTTTCATATTCCCCCGCACTCCTTTAAATCATCAATGCTGACAATATTTGTTTTGGTTATCTTTGCCGCGGCGCTTGTGTAGAAACTAAGGGAAGAAAAGAATTCCCTTCTCGGTTTTGTTGCGATAATTCTTCCACGCGAAATAAACGAAGCAACATCGCAAAAGCGTGATATAAATTCAATATCGTGGGAAACAATCAAAACCGTTTTTCCCTGCTCGCAGAGATTTCTGAGAAGCAGGGCAAATTTTTCCTTCAAAACGCAGTCGAAGCCTTTAGTCGGCTCGTCGAGCAGAATTATATCGGCGTTTCTTTCAAGAACTTTTGCAAGGGCAAGCCTCTGCGCCTGTCCGCCTGATAAATCATAGGGATGGCGGTCTTTTATATCCGATATTTCAAGAAAACCCGTTATCTCGCCGAAAGAAACCTCATCGGAGCATTTTTCCCCGGTGAACAAATCAAAAACATTCTGGGATAGCATTGAAACTTTTCCTTTTGCCCTGGTTTTTCCGCGATAAGGCTTATAAACGCCTGCAAGAACTTTAAGAAGCGTTGTTTTTCCGCTTGCATTGGGTCCGATAACGGCGTTGATTTTGCAATCAAAAACTTTCAGGCTCAGCCCCTGCAAAATATCGCATCCCTTTTCGTAGGCATAATATGCGTTTTTTATTTCAAGGGCTGTTTTCTGCGGCATTTCGCTTTCAGTAAACGGCTTGATGTTTTTTTCCCTAAATATTTCCGCGCACTCTGCAATGGTTTTTGCGCCGTCATAGAGCCTCATCTGAAGCGGCAGTGCGCCGAACAAGGGATTATTGTTTTCCCTGAGATATTCAATAACTTCTTCGGGGGCTGATTTAATCAGCGCTTCCCCGTTTTCAAGAATTAAAACGCTGTTTGCGCTTTCGATAAGAGAATCTGCGCTGTGTTCCGAAATTATTATTGTTGTTTCAAAATCACGGTGCATTTTCTTTATTATATCAATAAATCTTGACGCCGAAACAGGGTCGAGCCTTGAAGTCGGCTCGTCAAGAATCAGAATTTCGGGATTGTTTATCATATCGGCGGCTAAGTTGAGAAGTTGTTTTTCACCGCCCGACAGGGAAGAAATTTCAAAATCGAGTTTATCCTCAAGATTGAAATATGCGGCTGTCTGAGCGATTGAAAGTTCAATTTCTTCCTCGCTTTTTCCGTCGTTTGCAAGCGAAAACGCAAGTTCGGCGCGAACTTTATTGCAAACAATGCTCTCTTCAACATTCTGAGCAACATATCCCGCGCTGCCGTTTATGATAATTTCGCCCGATAAATCGCCGAAGGGCGCTATTTCTTTTTTCAGAAGTTTCAAAAGCGTTGATTTTCCTGCGGCTG
>JAFYFO010000035.1 GCA_017543725.1 Eubacterium sp. | reverse complement strand
CTTCAAGATTTTCGGGATGAAAGCCCGCAGCGAAATAAAGATAATCATATTTTTCGGCAAGCCTTTTATTTGCAAGACTTGAATCAATATCACAGCCGCAGGACACGATATTGCTCACTCCCTTTTTTGGGAGCGAGTTCAGAAGTTCTTCAATATCGTTTTCAAATCTTTCATCGTCGTAGTGGCTGTGGGTATCAAAAATATTATTATACATAACTATGCCTTATGCACTATGCACTATCTTATTTTTGTTCCCTCGGGCATATCAACAAAAACAACCTTAACATCGTTTTCGCCGATATCGCCTGCAAGCAACATTCCCTGTGAAAGTTCGCCGCAGAGTTTTGCAGGTTTGAGGTTTGCAACAATGATAACATTTTTGCCGATTAATTCTTCGGGTTTATACCACGGAGCAATTCCCGAAACTATCTGACGGGGCTTATCGCTTCCGTCGTCAACGGTTAATTTAAGAAGTTTTTTCGCTCTTTTTATCGGCTCACAATCCTTGATTTTCGCAACTCTTAATTCAACTTTTGCAAAATCGTCAATTGATATTTCGGCAAGCCCTTCAATCTCTTTTGGCTTTGCCTTTTCAGCCTCTTTAGCCGCTTCTTCCTGCTGTTTTGCGATTTCTGCAAGCGTTTTTTCCGCGTCTATTCTGCTGAAAAGCGGAACGGGGTCGTTAACGCTCTTGCCCGCTTCAAGCGCACCGAAGGATGAAAGCGAAGAATAATCCTTCTTATCGCTGTTTATCTGTGAAAAAATCTTTTCGCTTGTTTCGGGCATATATGGAGAAAGAAGAATCGCAAGGAAGCGTATTCCCTCAAGAAGATTATATAAAACCGTTCCGAGTCTTGCCTGCTTTGCTTCGTCCTTTGCAAGCGCCCAGGGCATTGTTTCATCAATATATTTATTGCATCGCTTTGCGAGATTCAAAACCGCCTCAACGGAATCCGCCATTCTGTAGGAAGTTATGCTTTTTTCAACCTTTTCAACGGTTTCAAGCGCAAAATTTCTGAGTTCTTCATCTATTGCTTCGGGCTCTTTCGGCTTCTGAACAACTCCGCCGAAATACTTTTTCTGCATTGCAACGGTTCTGTTTACAAGGTTTCCGATTGTGTTTGCAAGGTCGGAATTATATCTTTCAATAATTGTTTCATAGGAAATTGAGCCGTCGCTTGTGTAGGGCATTTCGGAGAGAAGATAATAGCGAACAGCGTCAACACCGAGCAGATTAACAAGGTCGTCGGCATAAATGATATTGCCCCTTGATTTGCTCATTTTATCCTCACCGAAAAGAAGCCACGGATGCCCGAAAACCTGCTTCGGAAGCGGCTCGCCGAGCGCCATAAGCATAATCGGCCAATAAATAGTGTGGAAACGGACTATATCTTTTCCGATGATATGAACATCGGCAGGCCAGTATTTTTTATATAAATCCGAACTGCCGTCGGGGTCGTAGCCGATAGCGGTTATATAGTTTGAAAGCGCGTCTATCCAGACATAAACAACATGCTCGGGGTCGAAATCAACGGGAATTCCCCATTTGAAAGAAGTTCTTGAAACGCATAAATCCTGAAGACCGGGTTTGATGAAATTATTGAGCATTTCCTTCTTTCTGAGTTCGGGATAAATGAAATTCTCGTTGCTTTCAATGAATTCTTCAAGTTTCTTCTGATATTTTGAAAGGCGGAGGAAATACGCCTCTTCTTTTGCAGGCTTAACTTCCCTGCCGCAATCGGGGCATTTTCCGTCAACAAGTTGGCTCTCCGTCCAGAAACTTTCGCAGGGAGTGCAGTACATTCCCTCGTACTCGCCCTTATAGATATCGTCCTGCTCATAGAGTTTTTTGAATATCTTCTGAATAACCCTCATATGTTCGGGGTCGGTTGTTCTGATGAACTTATCATAACTTGTGTTAAGAAGGTCGCAGATGCCTCTGATTTCGCCCGCAACCTTATCGACATATGCCTGGGGCTCAACGCCTGCAGCCTTTGCGTATTCCTCAATTTTAACGCCGTGTTCATCCGTTCCCGTCAGGAAGAAAACATCCTTGCCCTGCATTCTTTTATATCTTGCAATAGCGTCTGTTAAAACAATTTCATAACTGTTGCCGATATGGGGCTTTCTTGAAGTGTACGCAATTGCCGTTGTTATATAAAACTTTTCTTTTTCTGCCATTTTAATCACTCCTGTTTAAACTAATAGATTAAATTTATTGACTTCCTTCGAATGAACGATAGTTTCCTTTGCATCCGAATTTTTAAGATTTACTTCAATTTCGGAATAAATATTTCCCTTGCTGTCTCTGACTTCATAGTGCTGAATATCGCCTTTTAATTCTTTTTGTTCAACGGTGTACGCGTTTCCGTAAAATTCGCAAAGCCTTTTAAACGCTTCATCGGATGAAATCGGAATTGAATCTTTTTCGCTTGTTTCGGGCATCGGAGTTGTTGTTGATTCCTTTGTTGTTGATTCTTTTTTATTATCCGCTTTTCCGCTTTCATCAGCGGAGGAAACAGCGCTTGCCTCGCCTGATTCACTTTGCTGAGAAACTCCGCCGGAATCGGTTATAATGCCGTTTGCACTATCCTTTTTGCAGGAAGTAAAAGCAAATAAAACCGCAGCGCAGAGAAATATTGAAATAACTTTTTTCATAAAACCATCCTAAACTATGCACTATGCCTTATGCCCTATGCACTATATCAAAGACGCTGCGCCCTTATCAAGCATAAGCGTTACATCGGTGTGGAACTGCAAAACGGAAGCGGGGCAACTCGGAGTTACATTACCGTCAATAAGTTGCTTGATAGCCTTTGCCTTGTGTTCGCCCAGAGCGATAATAAGAATTCTCTTTGCCTGCATTATTGAACCTATGCCCATTGTTACCGCACGGGTCGGAACATCGTTTATGTTATCAAAGAAACGGCTGTTATCCTTTATTGTTGACTCTTTGAGTTCAACGACATGGCTCCATCTCTGGAAGGACTGAGCAGGCTCGTTGAAAGCAATATGCCCGTTTGAGCCGATTCCGAGAAGTTGGATATCAATGCCGCCTGCGTTTTTGATTTTCTTTTCGTATAAACGGCACTCAGCGTCTAAATCCTCGGCGTTTCCGTCAAGGAAATTGATGTTTTCATCGGGTATATTGATGTGGTTAAAGAGGTTTTCATACATAAATGTGTGATAAGAATTTTTGTCCTTAACATCAAGGTTAACATATTCATCAAGGTTAAAGGTTGTTACCTTTGAAAAATCAACCGCTTTTTTATTATAGAGTTCAATCATATGATTATACGCTTTGAGCGGTGTTGAACCCGTTGCAAGACCTAAAACGGAATCGGGCTTCTGAAGCACCTGACCGCACATATAATAGCCTGCGGCAATTCCGATTTGTTCTTCATTATCAAAAGTTATAACATTCATATTTAATCCTCCTTGGAAGTTAATTTCACTTTAATTTATATCCTTAGAACTGCGCTTTCTGCCTGATTTGATTTTCCCTATAAGGAAATAAACAATCAGAAACATCAGAAGACCGAAAAGGGCTCCGCAGGTGTCGAGCAGCCAATCGCTGAACTGACAGGAACGCCCTTCAACAAAAATCTGATGAATTTCATCACTGAGCGCATATGAGGAAGTCAGCAAAACGCTGAGAATTTTCTGAAACTTCCCCTTTGTGTAGCAAAGCGAATAGTTAAACATAAAGCAAAGGGCTGCAAATTCAAGGAAATGCGCTGTTTTTCTGACAATATGGTCGGTTAAACCGAGACTGCTGAAAACCTTACTCAGAAGTTCAAGAATAAAGCCGCTCTGCTCGGCTGAATCATCCGCAACCTGGGCTGAAAGATAAAATATTACTGCCATAATCACAGCCGTCAGGCACCAGAAAACAATCGCTTTGGTTTTATTCTTCTCTGTTAGCATTTATAAAACTGACCCTCCCTGTTCCCGGGTGGAATTCAACGGATGTTACGCCCTTTGCTTCGGCATAATAACTTGTTTCCCAAAGCACGGGGCAAATTGAAT
>JAFYFO010000343.1 GCA_017543725.1 Eubacterium sp. | reverse complement strand
CTCAAAGGAGATTTATATGAGTAAGTATGTTATAACCTACGACACAGGAACAACCGGAATCAAAACCTGCCTTATCAGAATCGACGATGAAATCAAAATCCTCGCTTCCGCAACCCACGGCTACAGCCTTTCGGTTGAGGAAGAAACAGGCGTTAAAGGCGGCGCCGAGCAGGACGCTGACGAATGGTGGGAGGCAATGTGCCAAACAACTAAAACCGTTTTTGAAAAAGCGCCCGAAATAAAGAAGGAGCAAATCGAGGGAATCAGTTTCTGTTCTGCAATGCAGGGGCTTGTTCTTGTTGATAAAGAAGGCAACTGCATCCGCAAGCCCATGACATATATGGACCAGCGCGCAACCGAAGAACTCAAAGAAGGTTTTGCGCACGGAATTCAGGTTGCGGGAGGCGAAGTTTCAAAACTTCTCAAATGCCTTAAATACACAAAAGCCGCTCCCCTTTCGGTTAAAGACCCTGTCTGGAAATATAAATGGGTTGAGGCGCACGAACCCGAAGTTTTCAAAAAGATTTATAAATGGCTTGATGTTAAGGAATATCTTATTCTTCGCTGCAGCGGCGAATTTGTTATGACAACCGATTCTGCTTTTTCAACTCTTATTTACGACACAAGAAAGGGTCACGAAGGCTGGTGCGAGCCGCTTTGCAAAACCTTCGGAGTTAATATGGCTCACCTTCCGAAGATTATGAAATCAACGGATAAGGTTGGCGAAGTAACCGAAAAGGCTGCCGAAGAACTCGGGCTTGCTCCCGGAACGGCTGTTTTCGGCGGCGGAGGAGACGCTTCGCTTATCGGAGTCGGAACAGGCGCCGTTGAAGTCGGCGACACCCATGTTTATTCCGGAACTTCCGGCTGGGTTTGCACCGTTGTTGACCAGCAGGTTGTTGACACAGGTGCGCTTATGGCTGCCATAGTCGGCGCGGACCCGAAATCATATAACTATTTCGGCGAACTTGAAACATCAAATAAATGCGTCAACTGGGTTAAAGACCATCTTGCGCTTGATGAAATCGGCGTTTATCTTCAGCAGCACCCAACCGGCGACAATGATTATGAGCATATTGCTTTCAACCTCTATGATTTCCTTGAAGAAGTTGTTGAAAAAGCAGAGCCGGGCGCGGGCGGAGTTGTTTTCACTCCCTGGCTTCACGGCAACCGCTGTCCTTTTGAAGACCCCAACGCTGCGGGAATGTTTTTCAACATAAAACTTGAAACGGGAAAAACCGAACTTATCAGAGCGGTTGTTGAAGGAATCGCCTTCCATATGAGATGGATGCTTGAAAGGCAGGATATGAAAAAAGAAGTTCACATTTCAAACAGCGTTCGCTTCTGCGGAGGCGGCGCTCTCGGCTCGGCAACCTGCCAGATTCTTGCGGACATTCTTCAGAAAGATGTTGAAGTTGTTGATTCTCCCCAGAATATCGGCGCTGTCGGCGCGGCTGCCTGCATTGCGGTTGGTCTCGGAGTTATTCCCGAAATCAAGGATGTTAAAAAACTCATCCCCGCAAAGGTTACATATCATCCCAACAAGGCAAACAAAGCGGTTTACGACAGAAACTATTCTGTTTTCAAAAATCTTTATAAGAGCAACAAAAAGAACTTTGCAATACTCAACGGATAAAAAAGCGGCTCAAACGAGCCGTTTTTTCTTGCAAAAAATAAATATACTGCTATAATATTCATATAAATTTTCAGATAAGACGGAAAAACGATATGAAACTGAATGAACTTGAAATAGGAAAAACCGGAATAATTGAAGCCGTTGGCGGCGAAGGCGCGTTGAGGCAGCATTTTCTTGATATGGGAGTTATTCCCGGAAGCGGGATAACGCTTGTTAAATATGCTCCTATGGGCGACCCTGCCGAGTACAGAATACACGGCTATGAATTAACTCTTCGCCTTGAAGACGCAAAGGAAATATCAATTCTTCCCGAAAGCAAAAACGAAAAAAACGGCGAAATTATTTCGGGCAGAAAAAGAACTCTGAAAGAGCCGATTGTTAAAACAGAGCATCCCGGTCTCGGCGAAGGCGGCAGATATCACGACCCGACCCACGAATCCCCGCTTCCCGAAGGGCAAGTTTTATCTTTTGCGCTTGCAGGAAATCAGAACTGCGGAAAAACAACCCTTTTCAATCAACTGACGGGGGCAAATCAGCATGTCGGAAACTTCCCCGGCGTTACTGTTGACAGAAAAAGCGGACAAATCAGAGGTCAGGAAAACACCGAAGTTGTTGACCTTCCCGGCATATATTCCCTTTCGCCCTACACAAGCGAAGAAATTGTTTCAAGAAGATATATTCTTGAAGAACAGCCAACGGGCATCATCAATATTGTTGACGCAACGAATATTGAAAGAAACCTCTATCTGACAATGCAACTTATGGAACTTGAAACGCCGATGGTTCTTGCGCTTAATATGATGGATGAAGTCCGCTCAAACGGCGGCTCAATCAGAATAAACGAGATGGAAGAAATCCTCGGAATACCCGTTGTTCCGATTTCCGCGTCAAAAAACGAAGGCGTTAAGGAACTGATAAACCACGCAGTTCACATTGCAAAATATCAGGAAAAGCCGAAGAGATATGATTTTTGCGATGAAAACGATTTCGGCGGAGCGGTTCACAGATGTCTTCACGGTATAATGCACCTCATTGAAGACCATGCAAGAGAGGCGAAAATCCCCGTCAGATTTGCCGCAACAAAAATTGTTGAGGGTGATAAAACAATTCTTGAGGCGCTG
>JAFYFO010000342.1 GCA_017543725.1 Eubacterium sp. | reverse complement strand
ATATTTAATTCATCTGCATATTCATTCCATATATCATCTATAAATTCAGACATTTCCTTATTAACCCATCTATCTTTTTTAGCACGAAATATAGATTTTGCATCTGCCGCGATTGATTTTATTGAAGATTCTTCGCCGCTTATGCTCTCGTATGAAACGCTGTTTCCTTCAAGAACTTTGGCTGTTCGCTCCATTCTTTCCTTAAAGCCCTCTTCAAATTCATAAATATCGCTGTCGGCTTTTTCAACGGTTGAAATAAGTTTCTGATAAACCGAAAGGTCGATATTTTCCTCGGGCTCGGTCAATCCCTCAACCGCGCTGTTTATATCATCGGCAAGCGCGTTTGCCGCCGTTTCAACAGAAAGCGGATATCTTGCCTTTGTTCTGTAATCCGCACTCAGATATTCCCTGACGGTTGAATTGATGCTCGAAGTTAACTCCGAAAGCGACGAATTCGTATAAAGCGCATTTTTTCCGTCAAGGGAAAGAAGAATACTGTTTGCATTTTCATATGCGGCGCTGAGTTTTGATAAATCAACTATTTCATCGGTTGCAAAATATTTCAGTTTGGTGTTTCCTGTTAAGGTGAAAGTGTATTCCTCGCCGTTGAAGGAAACATTTGTTTTGCCCGACGAATTGGTAATCTCACTGTCCCAGCCATACGGAGTTGAAGTTCCGCTGTAAACGGCTTTAACGCTTGAGCCGTATCTGATATTTGAAGTATCGGAAGCAAGCGCGCCGTCAACATAAATATCAACATCGCCGTCGGCAGAGTCGCTCATAATGTGGAGAAGCCCGCTTCTTCCGTCATAAGTTGCCTCCCATTTTGCCGCGCCGCTTATAACTTCGGGAATATCCTGAGCAAAACTGTTTGAATAAATCGGAGAAGCAGCACTATTCGTTTCGCTTTTATAAAGCGCTCTTGCCTCGCTGTCCGAAAGCGCATGCGAGAAGCATTTAACATTGTCAAGCGAAAGAGTGCAGGTCTGCCAATACGGAGTGTACGAGCCGAAATAAAGTTTTGTTTCCGCGCTTGAAAGGAAGCCCAGAAGTCCGCCGTTTGCTCTGTACTCATCCGTTCCCGCAACCTCAATATTTGCGGCAAGATTGCCGTTGACATAGTATCTGAAATGATAATCGTCTATAACGGACAGCGTTATTAACTGCCAGGTTTGTTTTTCAACTGAATCGCAGTTGGTTGTGTAGTCGAAATAGAGTTTTGCCGAAGAAAGTGAAGCGTCGCTTCCGCCGTTTCCGTTATTAAAGCGAATCCAGCCGTCCGTTCCTATTGTGAAATACTTGCACTGACCTGTGTCGCCCTGAACAAGGGTTATCGACTCGGTGTTGTCCCAATAATTTCCGTTTATTCTCTGATAGAAACTGATTGAATAACCGTTTGAAGTATCTTTTCCGGCAAACGGTGAAACATTTGTTGAAATATAATTTGACGACGCGCCGCGGCTCCATGGGAGATACGCGGTGTTTGTTCTGCCGTCGTTATTCGTTGTGTCCAGATGAACGCTGCTTCCGTCAGCATTTCCGGTTACCGCTTCACCGCCGAGGGAGGAAGTGAAATCGTTTGAATAGAGTAAATCATTTGAAACGCTGTTTTCAATCGGGAATATCGGCGAGGTGAAATAATCAACCTTATCAAGATAACATTCGCTCGTTCCGCCCATTGTTCCGTAAACGGTGAACGAAGCGCCGTAGAATAGTTTTATATCGCTGCTTGAAATAAAGGAGAATATTCCGTCGTTCCCCGATGAAACGCCGTTTGGATAGCCCGCCGCAGCAAGAGCGCTCAGGTTGAATCTCTGAGCAAGAGCGTTATCAATATAATATGCAAGCATATGATTGCCGTTGTTTTCCTTATAGAAAACAAGGTCGATATCGTGCCATGCGCCGCCGGTTGAATTTGTTTTTGAATTATCGGTTACATCGAAATAGCAGCCGTTATTACCGCCTGCGCCGCCGTTGCCGTCGTTAAAGAGAACAACGCCGTTTGCCATAATTATGAAATAGCGGTTATCGCTCTGATTGCCCGTTGAGAAATTAATCAGCGAAGTGTTCCAGCCTTCATCATACGCGCAGTATTTTGAAAAACTGATTGTGAATCCGCCCGATAAATCCTTGCCCGCAAAGGGGTTTTCGCTTTCTTTAACAACATTTCCCGAATCGGTTTTAATGCTGTAGTGCATATAAGCGCTGTTGATGTCGCTGATTGTTTTATCAACAAGGGAGTTATATGAATCCTGCGAATAATAGCAATAATATGTGTGCTTAGTTCCGCCGACAGTTTCGCTGATAGTTGCATTATCATAGAAATCCGATTTGATATCTTCAATTGCATCCAAATCAAACTGAACGGGATCGGTTTTTGAAGAAGCCGCGGCTTCAACTCTTGTTATGCTGTTTCCGAGTTCAAGTTCTTCAACAAAGCGCAGATTGAAATAAATCTTGCCTGCGTGGATATCGTAACTTTCCTGATTATGCAGTTCGGTGTGCATAAAATCGAAAACTCTTTCAAGAGTGTTTTTCTCATAGAGTTTTTCAGCAGAAAGATTTGAAACAACATAGTTTCTTGCCGTTTCATATTTTGTTTTGTCAACGGAAAACGCACTGTGCGCCGCAACAAGATTTTTATAAACATCGCTGTTTGTTCCCGGCTCAGTTAAATCCTTATAATCGTTGAGGATTTTATACGCCTCTTCAAGCGCTTTCTGATACGCTTCCCATTCCTCTGTTGAAGTCCATGCGCCGGTTATTCCCTCTGCCTCATAGGTTTCAACAAGATTTCTCAGAATCGACTTATCGCAGATATGCATATCATAGTCAACTCTTGCCTGCGCGCAGTATTCATCGGAAGAATGATTGATACCAACGCTGAACTGGGTTGCATATGTTGAACTGCCCCTGTCGAGATAACCGGTTATTGTCGGCTCATTGTATGCAAAAACATATTCTCCGTTAACATTCGCCTGTGAAACCTCGCCGATGCTTTCAGCAACGGCGTTATCATTGGTTAAATTCCATCCGAGACCGTCCTGACCGTAAACCCAGCAGTTGCGCCACCAGAAATTGGTTATTCCTGTTGAATATGCGCCAAGGCGGGTTATAACCGAGTTCATATGATAGGTGTTTCCGTCGCTGTCGAGATGAACTCCGCCAACTGTTTTGTTTGCTTTAAGAACGGATTTATCAATATAGTAGTTAGCGATTGTTCCCTGAGTGTAAACCGTTCCCGAATTATCCTGCCTTTGTTCATATGCGCCGGCATTAACTATATCAGCGCCGCCCGAAGTGTTTGCGGAATATCCCGAGGTATCCGTTACATCATCGCCCATTTTTCTGTCGCCCATAACCATATAATTATCGGCATTTGTGTTGTTTGCAAATCTCCATGCATTTCCTACACAAACAGGTGAATGAACAAAAACATAGTTTCCGCCGAAAGCGTTTGTTGAAACGCCGGTTGAGCCGTTTGCCCTGAAGATAATGCTGATATCCCTTGTCGGGCTGTCTTTATGAATACCCGACATTGCGTGCGCCGAAACAGGATGCTGGGTTATATGAACATATTTTGTTTCGTTAACAAGATTATTGCCGTCCGAAAGATACATTTTAAGTTGAATATCATCGTCGCTTCCGTCGGCATATCCGTATGAAAGATTTCCTGTTATTTTAAAGGTTTTTCTTCCGTTTGTGTTTGAAATCTCGTCCAGGGGGAAGGAGTTTCCGTAGTTATCGTAAGCGGCGTTCAGCCAAACAGAATACTTGCTGTTCATGGAAATTGTTGTGTGTAATTCATTTTCCGTTCCTGCCGCGGTTGTTGAAGAAATATAAGCGTCGTCGTTATCGCCGTCGGCAATTTCATCGCCCTTGAACATATAATCCGCCGCAAGTGAAAGCGGGAAGGTTTCAACTTTGTTTTCGCCGTGGGTGTAGATAACATTTTCATAGCCGTTTGAGGCATATATTCTGACATCTGCGTCCGCGGGGCGTTGGTCGCTTTCATAGATAATCGGTGCTGTATATGTTGCAAACATCGCCGCGGCTTCAACATCGTTAACAGCAACGGGAAGAACCGATATTTCATCAAGTTCAAGCGTGCAGGTGCCGTTTCCGTAGCGCGAGCCGGGATAAACAAGAGTGCTTTCGCTTTCAAGGAAATCAACAAGTCCCGAAACGCCCGAAGCCTGATGTATAAATTCACCGTTAAGGTAAAATTTAACCGTATCATCGGCTATTGAATAAGTAAAATACTCCCATTTATGAGTGTCCTCGGGATTACCCGTTCTTGTAAAAATGCTCGAAGTACAGTTGATAAGCGTATTTCCGTTTCTCTTATAAACAAAACTTCCGTTATCGTTAACGGCTAAGTAATTGTTTGAATCCTTCGCAAGTGTAACGCAGGTGCCCGCTCCCCAGAAATTACCGTTAATCGCTCTGAAATAACTTATTGTAACACCGTTTTTCGCAGAAACACCGCCGAGAGCGCTCTTTCCCGTGTTAACATAATTCTGTGCACTGCCCAAGCAGTACGGAAAATGAACAACGCCCTTTCTCTCGGTATTGCCCTGGGTTTCCGCTGCTACCCATTCAACAGACCTGTTGTTGTCGACTCTGTTGGTAACAGGTGTTCCGCCGACATTTTCCGTAAACGGCTCATAGTATGCCGCTTTTGAAACAAACCAGTTTATATCGGAATTATATTCACCTGCGGTTGCGTATGTTATATTATTTTTGTTTGCATAGGTCTGGGAATAAATGCCTGCCGCTCCGCGCATTGTCAGCGAGGAGCAGTTTGCAAAAGCGTCCGTTCCGATTGAAGTAACTCTCCCGGAAGTTTTGAAAGATGAAAGCGAGGTGCAATCCTTGAAAGCATAGTTTCCGATTGAGGTTATATATTTCTCGCTGATATCAAATTCGCTGAGTGCTGCGCATTTTGTGAACGCACCCTCGCCGATGCTCTTAACCGAACTCGGAATAGTCACGCTTGTTAAATGGTCGAATCCGTAGAAAGCATAGTTTCCGATAGAGGTTATTCCCTCTTCAATAACAACGCTCGTTATCAAATCGGAGTTATACTGACCGTCGAAAACTGCGTTTTTGTTCTGGTCGCCCCAGGGAGCGGTTGAGCCTGCGCCGTTAATGCCTCTTGCGTTTGTAAAGGCATAGTTATTCATAGCGCCCGTTCCGCTGATGCGAAGTTCGCCTTTTTTCCTGTTTAAAGTGTAATAAATATCGCCGTCCGAGCCTTCAACAACGGTGCAAACGCCCTCGTTGTTTTCAATAATTTTTCTTGCAAGGTCGCTTGTTGCGAAATCCATACAAAAGATGCCCGAAGGCTTTGTTTTTTCATAGTTGAATGAGAAATACGAGGGATTTATTTTCTTTGATAAATCCTGCGGATTCGGAATTGTTGAATCCGAAACGGTTGATGAATAGTTGATATAATATTCTCCGCGGTAGTGACCGAGGGAGAGCATATACTGGGTTGCGGTTATTTTCTGCCCCGTGTTCCACTTATAGAAGTCCTGAATATGCGCGGTGCCGATACCCGTGTTGTTGCTGTATATATTCTGATAATAAGGCTCGGCAAAATCGCCCGTCATTTCGTTATATTTTATTTTCTGTCCCGATTCGTTTTCATCAACCCAAACGCCCTGGGAGCCTTCGCCCGCAATATTCTGGTCGAAGCGGTTGAACAAAACGCATTTTCCGCGAACCGCCTCAAGAGTCGGAACGCTTTTTCCGAGATACCAGCGGTCCTGATAGTTATATCCCTCGCCGTAGAAATAGCGGTTATCGCTGCTGCGGTAGCCGTGGATATATTCATAAATCGCATTTGT
>JAFYFO010000341.1 GCA_017543725.1 Eubacterium sp. | reverse complement strand
TTAAGAAGGACTATACTCTTAAACTCAATTCAACCTCATACAATCTTGTTGCGCTTAAATCCGGTGATGTCGGAACTGTTTATATCGACACTCAATCAGGCTCAATTAAAAGCATCAACGGACGTTCCGACCATAGTGTAAGCGAACCTGGAACAATCCTTGTTATCAATCCCAAAGGCGAGGTTGAATATGACGGCGACCTTGAAAGCCTGAAGGGCAGGGGAAACGCAACCTGGAGCACGGGCAGCAATAAGAACCCTTATGGCTTCAAACTTGCTCAGTCAACAAGTCTTATGGGGCTTGGAAAAGGCAAAAAATGGGTTTTGCTTGCAAATTCAAACGATTCAAACTCACTTCTTAAAAATCAGATTATTTATGATTTTTCAAAATATATCGGCATTAATTATCAGCCGACCTGCCGTCCTGTTGATTTATATGTCAATCAGCAGTATTTCGGCTCATATCAACTTTGTGAAAAGGTTGAAATCAAATCTGCAAGAGTTGATGTTTCGGATTCATATGAAGCGCTTCAGATAGCAAACGGAACAATCGACCCACAGACAGGCGCAATAACCCCCGCTGATTTTGATACGATGAGTAATTTTGCAACAAGGGTGTACAGCGCAAGCGGAACAAGGCTCACAACCGCTACAGGCGCAAACAGTTATGCACACACTGTCGGCGCGAGAAGGTACAGCGGAACAGCGAGAACCGGTATTTCTGCGCTCGACGACCTGAACGACCCTGTTGATTTAACGGGCGGATATGTTTTTGAAATGGAAATTTCAAACAGATGGGCAAATGAAACAACAGGTTTCTGCGCTTATAACCGCCAGGGCTGGGTTGTCAAGAGCCATGATTATGTCAGCAGGAATATGGCAAACTATTGCTATGATTTGCTCTATGCGCTCGGTTCTGCTGTTTATAACGGAGGAACAGTTCCTTCAGGTTCAACAACAACAAAATGTTCAAGTCTCAGCGCTCTTACGGAAGGAATTTACGGCTCAAGGTCAATAACCAATCCCGCACCTGCCGAGCAGTACAGGGGCAAGCGCTGGAGCGAAATTATTGACGCTGATTCGGCAACACGTAATTATTGGATTCAGGAATTCTTTAAGAACATAGACGCTTCAATAACCTCAAATTATTTTTATAAAGATTCTGATAGTTTTGATTCAAAACTCTATGCAGGACCTGCATGGGATTTTGATAACGCTCTTGAATATGACCGCAGCAATCAGTACCGTTGGGGAATGAACCGTTCCGATACAAGCGGATGGTATGCAAAGAATTCAAGAATATACAGTTGGCGCGAAGGCGACCATTCAACTTCGTATACAAGCGACGGTGAATCGCCGCTTGGCTTTTATGCCGCGCTTGCAACAAATTGCGCTGATTTCGACGCTATGGCAAGGTCTGAATGGTATTCAATTGTTGCTCCTGCCATTGATGTTCTTCTCGGCAATAAAACCGACCCGAAGGGCGTTTTGAAAAGCACCGCGCAGTATGCAGAGGCAATCAGAAAATCCGGAACAATGAATAATGTTCGCCACGATAAAAATTCAAGCGGTGCTTATAATGTCAGCAGTGTAACAAACGGAATTAATAATTGGGTTACTGCAAGAAGAACATGGATTAATAATCAGTTCGGAACATATGATATTTCAAAATGCACCGCTGAAAGTATTCCCGAACAGAAAGTAACCGGAAAAGAAATCAAGCCCGAAATCAAATTAACGAATAACGGCGCTCTGTTAATAGAGGGCAAGGATTATACCGTTGAATTTGCTAATAATATCGCTTCGGGAACGGCAAGCGCCGTTGTCAGCGGTATGGGTTATTATACCGGAACAAAAACCCTGCATTTTGAAATCGGTGCAGGAAGCCTTATCGGCGCGTCTGTTTCAATCAGAGAGGGCGCATATAAGGAAGAAACAATCATTCCGAGAATTGTTGATTCAAGCGGTAATGAAATAAACGATTTCGTGAATTATCAGTGGTATGCAGACGGTGCAGAAATAAGCTGCGCAACTGAGAGGGAATATACCGTTTCCGAAAGCGATATCGGAAAAACACTAACGCTTAAAGTA
Organism: Eubacterium sp.; assembly: GCA_017543725.1. Classification (GTDB taxonomy): domain Bacteria; phylum Bacillota; class Clostridia; order Oscillospirales; family Acutalibacteraceae; genus Eubacterium_R. The sequence continues at coordinate 1,325 of JAFYFO010000341.1, read as the reverse complement.
ACAGGCGACGGCGAAAACCTCGACGCTCTGACTATAACTTCCAATCCCTGCACTGTTTACGCGGGTGAAAAACCCGATAACTATACAGAAACTCTTGCAAGTTGGAATTATGACTACATCGCCGATTCCTCAACCCTCGTCAATGCAGACGAAACGGGTGAAACATATTATTATAATGCAACTGCAGGTCAGTATTCCGCAGGCGCAAAATTAACAGCATCTGTTAACGCCACGGACGCCGCAAAGATTAAATGGAGCGGAATAGGCGAGGAATATAAAAACGGCTCCGCTTCGGGCAAGGCTCAGGCTCCTGTTATGGGAACGAGCAAAAACGATAATCTTGCATGGGGCGAGTATCCCTATTTCGAAACAAGCGTTTCAACAAAGCAGTATGAAAATATAAGTTTCTCAGCGCGCCTGGGCGGAACAAAGAAAGGTCCGAGCACCTGGAAACTTCAGTATTCCTTCGACGGAATCAACTATAATGATGTTGCTTCGTCAACTTATCTAATAAACGATAATAAGGATATGCAGCAGGCGTTCAGTGATGTTAAACTTCCCGATACCTGTTCAGACAGGGATGTTGTTTATATCCGCGCGGTTGTTTGTGATGATGTTGCCATAAACGGAATAAATGCGATAATCGGCGAATTATCGGGCGACGCCGCAATAAACAATGTTGAAATAACGGGAACGAGAATAACCGAAATAACACATCTTGACGCGCCCGTTATAACAACCGATTCGGAATTTGATAACACTTCGATTATCCTTGATTCAAACAGCGTTTCAATTGCGGACACAAACGGCGGAGCGGATGTTTATTATTCCGTTAACGAAGACGACTATCAACTCTATGAAGGAGAGTTCAATCCGTTAAAAAAGAATAGTTACGCCGGCGATAAAGTAACGCTTAAAGCATTTTCAAATTTCGGCGATATTTCATCTGAAATTTCAAGCGTAACTCTGACTTATGCAGGGGATAATATCAATCAGTTCTCCTTTGATTCCTTCCCCGAAAATGTTTTTGAAGGAAAAGTTTTCTCAAACGGCGGCGCATACGGCAGAGGCGCTGTTATGAGCGGATACACGGACGGAGCAAGTATGTATGTTCCTCTCTGGAATGATGAGAAAAAAGCCCTTTCAATAGCGCCCGACGACGGCGCTAAATGGAGCCCTGAATCGGGATTCACCTTTAAACTTTCAACGGCTGGTTATAATAATATCCGCTTCAGTATGAAGGGCTACACGACCAATCAGGGACCAAGGAGCATCTCCCTTGAATACAGTTTAAACGGAAAAGACTGGGAAAGCGTTGTTCAGTA
>JAFYFO010000340.1 GCA_017543725.1 Eubacterium sp. | reverse complement strand
GTCAAGAATTATTCATCGGGTATGAGAGCGCGTCTGGGCTTCGCGATTGCCTCGGCGGTCGAGCCGGATATTCTCATCCTCGACGAGGTTCTCTCTGTCGGAGACGCGAAATTCAGAAAGAAAAGCGAAAAAAAGATAATGTCAATGTTTGACAGAGGAGTCACGGTTCTCTTTGTTTCTCACTCGGTTGACCAGATTCTCAAAATCTGCAACAAGGCGATAATACTCGACCACGGCAGTATAATCGCCTCGGGAGAAGCGAAGGATATCTGCGACAAATACAACGAAATGGTTTCGGGAGGTAAATGATATGGTAATAGCTGCAGTTTTCGCGGGAGGAATAGGAAGCCGTATGGGCAACTCCGACACCCCAAAGCAGTATCTTGAGCTCGGCTCAAAGCCGGTTATAATTCATACCATAGAGAAGTTCTTTGTCAATGACCGCATTGACGAGGTCCTTGTTCTCTGCCCCAAGCCCTGGATAGCTCACACGAGAGCTCTTATCGAGAAATATATTCCCGCAGGCAAGAAGGTATCAGTAGCCGAGGGAGGAGCCACAAGAAACGGCACCCTTGAGAACGCGATAGCTTATATTGAGAATAATTATGAGGTTGACGAAAACACCGTCATAGTCACTCACGACGCCGTGAGACCCTTCATAACTCACAGGATTATCGAGGAGAATGTTGAGGCGGCTCTCAAATACGGCGCGTGCGATACCGTTATCCCCGCGACAGATACCATAGTCGAAAGCGAAAACGGAGAGGTTATTTCGGCCATCCCCAACCGCAAGATGATGTATCAGGGTCAGACCCCGCAGTCCTTCAACGCAATGAAACTCAAGAGAATGTATGATTCTCTCAGCGATGATGAAAAAGATATTTTAACAGACGCCGCAAAGATTTTTGTTATCAAGGGCGAAAAAGTTGCGCTTGTTGACGGCGAAACATATAATGTTAAAATAACATATCCGTATGATTTAAGAGTTGCAAAGTCTTTCTTGGAGGAGCAGGAAGATGATTAACACAGTATTTCGTTTGGTATCCCCGAGGCGCTTTGAAATAGCGTTTGAGGATATAAATCTGTTTTCGGGAAATGCCATTGTCCGCCCGACAAATCTTTCAATCTGCAACGCCGATATGAGATATTATCTCGGAACAAGGGACGCAAGAGTTCTTGCCGAAAAACTTCCGATGGCGCTTATTCACGAGGGAATTGGCGAGGTTGTTTTCGACCCGAGCGGAAATTTCAAATCGGGCGATTTGGTTGTTATGGTTCCGAATATGCCGATTGAAAACGATGAATTTATCGGAGAAAACTATCTTCGCTCATCAAAATTCTGCGGCTCATCAATGGATGGATTTCTTCAGGAATATGTTGAAATTTCGCCGAAAAGGCTCGTTCTTCTTCCAAAGGATATAGATAGAAATGTTGCGGCGTTCACCGAAATTGTTTCCGTTTCTGTTCACGCAATTTCAAGATTTGATAAAATTGCTCACGCAAGGCGCGATGTTATCGGCGTCTGGGGCGACGGCAATCTCGGCTATATAACTTCGCTTTTCTTAAAATACACTTTCCCCGAGTCTAAAATAGTTGTTTTCGGAACTCAGAGGGAAAAACTTGCCGATTTCACCTTTGCGGATGAAACTCATCTTGTTCACGAAGTTCCCGAAGGTTTCACAATGGACCACGCTTTTGAGTGCGTCGGCGGAAACGGAAGTCCGATTGCAATCGAGCAGATTATCGGCTTAATCAAACCCGAGGCAACTATATCAATTCTCGGGGTCAGCGAATATCCCGTTTCGGTTAACACAAGAATGATTCTTGAAAAGGGTCTTCGTGTTTTCGGCTCATCAAGAAGCGGCGCGGAGGACTTCAGAAAAACAGTTGAAATGTATAAAGCTCATCCCGAAATTATCGACTATCTCGGAAACCTTGTTTACAGTGTTAACACCGTGCGCACAACAAAGGACTTGAAAGAGGCTTTTGAAAAAGACACAAGAAAGCATTTCGGAAAAGTTATCATGAAGTGGGAATTATAAATAACTATAGTTATTTAATTACGAATGACGAATTACGAATTGTGGGACCTGCGGTCGGCGATTTTATTCGGGTGCATCGCACGAAAACATATAAAGCAGACTGATTCATCGGTCTGCTTTTTCTTATTTCTTGACTTATTTCCGGTTAAATGATAAAATAAAAGTGTGAAACCAATTGAATATTTATTAACTCGTCGAGGTACGCTGTTTTTATCTCATTTTGATAAAAATGCATACTCTTTATTTGACGTACTTTAACGAGTTACTGTTCAATTGGTTTCGCAGCCATGAGTTATGCGTTTTTTGTGCGCGGCTCCGGCTGCGCACATTTTTATTTTAGAGGTTATTATGAGCACAGCGTTTTTATGCGGAAATATTGAAGAAGGTTTTTACAGTGGCTTTGATATAACCGGATTTATCAATACGGTTAAAAGAATTATTGAAGAAAATGATATTAAAAGAATATACCATTGCAAAAGAAATTATTTTGATATAAAACTTTGCGATTATATTTGTTTTGCCGTTTCTGATGTTGAAATAATTGAACTCAGGGATATTCATAAAAAAGACAGCGACTATCTTTTCAGGCAGCATAACCGTGCATATAAAACCTTTTGCCCTTTTGAAAAAGAAATTGAAAACGGAAAACTTTATCAAACCCTTTATGATTGGGCAATAAATAACAGCGATATTTTAATTGCCTATTCAAAATTTGACGATGATATTTCACAGCGGATTATCAAGAAAACATCTGCAAAAGGAAAGAAAGTTATAAACATTGCAGAGTTGATATAACAGTAACCTTTTCATTGACTGCAATAATAAAAAATGCTATTATTTAGACGGATATATATATTTTTTTCGGAGTGATATTATGAAAAGCACAAATTGTAGGGCACGATGCCTACATCGTGCCGAAAAAAGAATACTCTCAATAATTATTTCTCTTGCAATGCTGCTCAGCATAACAGCAGGACTGGATTTTTCTGCGTATGCGGCAACAGGCGGTGAAATTGTTTCATACGCAAGACAATTTATCGGTTATCCATATGTTTGGGGAACCCAAGGTCCTAATTCTTTTGATTGTTCCGGATTTGTTCAATATGTATTTAAGCATTTTGGAATATCACTTCCTGCCTCTTCAAGCAGTTATTGGAATTATCCAACATATTATGGAACTGTTGTAGGAACAGGGAGCACTGCAAATGCACAAGCAGGAGATGTTATATCATGGTCAGGACATGTTGCAATTTATACAGAAAACGGTTACTGCATTGAGGCGCTTAATCCAGATTGTGGCGTATGTGAAAACAAAGTGAATGCGCATACGAATGGTATGAATTACAAAGTAATAAGAATTAATGGAGTATCTGCCGAACCTATCTATTCTCAAAAGCCCTCAAATGTTAAACTCTCTCTTGAAAAAACTTCATTCTACGCAAGTGAACATATAACATATTATTGTAGTGGTAACGATGTGTCTTATTATGTTATTTCGATTTATAGTGATAAAGGTGATTTGCTTGAAACAGTGAGGGTTAATCCCGGTGAGTATTGCACTAGATATTATAATCCCGGTTCATACATTGCTTATTGTGAAGCGTTTAATGCTTGCGGAAAAACATTTAGTAATAATATAAAATTTTCGGTAAAACAGAGGTGTAAAACGCATTCATGGAATAGCGGAAAAACAACAAAATCTGCAACCTGTACAGCAGCAGGAACAAAACTCTATACCTGCACTGTTTGCGGTGAAACAAAAACAGAAAAAATAAAAGCAAAAGGTCACACAACTGTAATTGACCGTGCTGTTTCAGCGACCTGCACAGAAAACGGAAAAACAGAAGGCAGCCATTGTTTAGTGTGTAATGCGGTTATCAAAAAGCAAGAAACAATTAAAGCAACGGGACACAAAGCAGTAACCATT
>JAFYFO010000339.1 GCA_017543725.1 Eubacterium sp. | reverse complement strand
CAAGATGTGCTCACGGCTTTTTCAGAGTTGATGAACTTGAATTGCCTGCGAATAAAGAACTTCATATAGCGATTGAAGTCGTGAACTATTATATAAACACCTATGAATATCCTTGTCAGCCGGGATTTGTTATTGCCGAAATAACCGATGGAAATCAAACCTTGGCGGCAACGGGTAACAGTTCGTTTTCCTGCCTTGAACTTGTCGAAAGAAAAAGAAAAGTTCAGCGTTACAGTTGTCAGCGCGGATTTGTTGAAAGTTATGAATTAGATCGGGACTATGCTGATTGGAGAATCGGAAAACAAAGCCTAAACGCCCGTGCGGCTGAAATCGAAATAACCGAAAAAAAGAATCTGTTGCCGAGAATAATTCCTCTCAATGTATTTTCGGACAAGCCTTTTTTATATTTCCAATCGAAAGGACGCTTTGATTCGGGGATCATCCCCGATGATTACTACAGACATCGCTCCCTTCTTTTTGCGGATGATCCGAAAAACGGTTTTTTGGACGGATTTCACATAGATGATCTTGATTGCTGTTTGTCGGATGAAGTTCAAAGATTCAAAACGGTAGATTATTACAGAATTAATGAAAAAGCCGAGGAAGTTTTCAATATTTCCGACGGTGATTTTTCGATAGCTTCGCTTGAAAGCGAGAAAACAGGTTTTTTATGCGCCAAAATATCTTGCATACAACCGGGAAACATATGTTTTCTTTTCGACGAAATATTGGATAACAATGGTGATGTTGACCCGTTCAGACTTGAATGTACAAATATAATAAAACTTGATTTGCAGGCAGGGGATTATAATTTTCAATCGGTTTGCCCTTACGGAATGAAATATCTTAAAATAATGGCTTTTGGCGGATTATTTGCCGTTTCCGATTTGAATATAAAAGAGTTTGTTTGCCCCTCTGTAATAAACAACCCTTATAAACCTCACGATAAAAAACTTAACTTGATATTTAATGCCGCAAAGGAAACCTTTTTGCAAAACAGTCCCGATATCCTTATGGATTGCCCCACTCGCGAAAGAGCCGGTTGGCTATGCGACAGTTATTTTTCGTCAATTGCGGAAAAATTCTTTACAGGCAGTAATATAATCGAAAAAAACTTTCTTTATAACTACCTGTTGCCCAAAGAATTTGATCATATTCCCTGCGGTATGCTCCCTATGTGCTATCCCGCCGATCATCCGAGCGGCAGATATATTCCCAACTGGTCGTTATGGCTGATAATCGAGCTTCATAGTCACTTGTTTGAACGCGGCGGCGAAAGAGAATTCGTTTTGTTATTCAAAGATAGGGTGTATAAAATACTTGATTGGTTTTCGCAGTATGAAAATGCCGACGGTTTACTTGAAAAACTGCCCGGCTGGGTATTTGTTGAGTGGTCAAAGGCAAATGAATGTACAAATGATATAAACTATCCTACAAATATGCTTTATTATGCGGCTTTGAAATCGACTGCCCAAATGTTTGACGACAGAGTGTTGCTTATCAAAGCGGAAGCGTTAAAAGAAACGATCTTAGCCCGTTCTTTTGACGGTGAATTTTTTACGGATAACGAGGTTTATAACACGCATGGCAAAGCGATTCCTTCGGGAAATCATACCGAAACCTGCCAGTATTATGCTTTCTTTTTTGGAATAGCAACCCCTGATGAACACCCGATACTTTGGAAACGACTGGTTGACGAATTCGGACCCAAGAGAAATGAAACCGAGTCGTTCCCTGATGTTTATCCGTCCAATGCTTTTATAGGCAACTATTTGAGATTATTTGTTCTTGAAAGGTACGGTTTACATTCTGTTGTATTGGAAGAAATAATAGATTATTTTTATTATATGGCGGAAAAAACCGGCACATTGTGGGAACATACAGGCGATTATGCAAGCTGCAATCACGGCTTTGCATCCTCAATTGCAAAACTCATATACGATTGTGAAAAAGGGAGTGTCAGATAGATGATACCGTTTAATGATTTTGCGAAGACGGTTACAGATGCACAAGTAAAGAATATCTACGAAAAACTCAAAACCCCGGTAAAACACGGTGCTGTTATAAAACTGCCGGATGATTTTACAGATTCTCCCACCGTTTTCAAAAAAGACGGAAAGTATTATATGCTTTATATTTCAATAAACAAAAACTGCAATAATTCGGGATATGAAACACATCTTGCGGTTTCCGATGATCTTATTCATTTTGATTATGTCACAAAAGTTTTCTCGCGGGACAGTTTGAATCATTGGGACAGTAAACAGATCTCCGGCTATATTGGATATAAAGATATCCGTTTTGAGGGAACAAATGAGGCGCAAAAGATAAACGGTAACTACTATCTTACCT
>JAFYFO010000338.1 GCA_017543725.1 Eubacterium sp. | reverse complement strand
GCCCCTTATAACTTCTGCCATTTCTCCCTCGTTATAATTCAGAGAAAGAATATGTTCGTCGTCATCAATCGCAAGCGGACCTTTTTCATAATCGTTGAAAGTCGGCATCAGCGAATAATTGGTTTGAGTTTTAACTATTGAAATGAGTTCAAAATCAGCGGTTGCGTTAACAAAGCCGCTCTTTTTCGTGTATCTTTCAATTGTTGAAACGGGGGAGGCATCGTTGTGCTTTTTCGTGTAGCAAGCGTTTATAACCTTTTCAACAAAATCTTCAATCGCTTTATCGGTGTACGGCGCTTTAAGAAGCATAACGGTGTCTATATCCGCAATGCCGTATTTTTCGCTTTCTCCGCAGGGAATTCCGATTAAGTTTTCATCTTTATCGGCGTAAACCGAAATGGTATAGAATTCGTGTTTCATAGGCGCACCTCAAATAATTTTTAATAATTATATACTATATAATTGAAAAATTCAATGATTAATGATATTATTTTAGATAAGATTGAAAAGAGAAGAGAGAAGAGTGAAGAGTTGAAGAAAGTATTGATAACAGGCGGAGCAACCGGAATAGGAAAAGCCTGCGCCGAAATGTTCAGGGACAGGGGATATGATGTTGTTATAACATATAACAAAACTCTGCCCGATATTGAAAATGTTTGCGCCGTTAAATGCAATCTTGAAAAAACCGACGAAATCAAGTCGCTTTTTGATGAGGTTAAAGATATTGATATTCTTATTAACAACGCTGGCGTTTCGCTTATTAAAATGATAAACGATGTTTCTTTTGAAGATTATGAAAAGATTTGCGCCGTTAATCAAAGGGCGGTTTATTTCTGCTCAAAATATGCCGCGCTTGATATGCTCAGAAGAAAAAGCGGCGTTATCATCAATATTTCATCAATCTGGGGCGTTTGCGGCGCTTCCTGCGAAACGCTTTATTCAATGAGCAAGGCGGCGGTTATCGGGCTGACAAAGGCGCTTTCAAAAGAACTTGCGCCTTCAAATATCAGGGTTAACTGCATTGCTCCCGGTATTATTGAAACGAGGATGAACGATTGCTTTGATTTAAACGAACTTAAAAACGAAGTTCCTCTGGGCAGGCTCGGAAAGAGCGAAGAAATTGCTTCGGCGGCGCTCTTCCTTGCCGAAAATGAATATATAACCGGTGAAATTCTTAATGTTAACGGCGGTATTATCTGATGTTTGATTATGAAAGACTGAGCGATGATGTTAAAATAGCGGTTTCCGGCGACCACACTTTCGGAACAGACGCCGTTATTCTTGCCTATTTCGCTAAGATAAAGAGAAAAGACAGGGCGCTTGATATGGGAAGCGGCTGCGGAATAATTCCTTTCTTATGGCTTAGGGATAAATCGCAGAGCGCAGTTCATTGCCTTGATATTCAGGAAAACGCAATAGAGCAGATTAGGGAATCAATTAAAATAAACGGCTTTGAGGAAAGGCTTTTTCCCCATCTCTGCGATTTAAGAAAAATCGGGGATGAATTCAAAGCCGAGGGCTTCACCCTTGTAACAATGAATCCGCCCTATAAGCCGATAAACACAGGGTTCGAATCCCTTTCCGAAAGCGCAAGAATCGCAAGGCACGAAGTTTGCTGCAATATTGAAGACGCTGTTCGCGCGGCGAATTATCTTTTAACCTACGGCGGAAGATTTTCTATGTGTCACCGCCCCGAAAGGCTTGTTGACGCGCTTGCAATAATGAGGCAGTATAAACTGGAGCCGAAAAGGCTTCGCTTTGTTTGCGATAAAGAGGGCGAAGAGCCGTTTTTATTACTTGTTGAGGGCAAAAAAGGCGCAAAGAATTTTTTAAGAGTTGAGCCCGATTTGATTATTAAAAACAGCGAATCAAAGTTCAGCGAGGAAATGTTGAAGGTTTACGGCAGTTATGCAGATGGCTATGAAGATAAAGTCAGATGACTTTATCTTCAATAAAGAGTGAAAAGTGAAGAGTGAAGAGTGAAGAGTTTAGGGCGGGGCACCCGCACCCGATATATAATTGCCGACCGCAGGTCCCGAAATTCGTAATTCGTAACTCGTAATTCGTAATTCTGAAATAATACGGTGATTTATATATGAGTGGGATTTTATATGTAGTAGGTACGCCGATTGGCAATCTCGGCGATTTATCTCCGAGGGCGGTTGAAACGCTTGAAAAGGTTGATTTCATTGCCGCGGAAGATACAAGAGTAACGCTCAAACTTCTTAATCATTTTGATATCAAAAAAGAAATGATAAGTTATTTTGAGCACAATAAAAGAGAGCGCGGCGAGATTATCGTCAGCCGTATTATGCAGGGCGAAAACTGCGCGATTGTAACCGATGCGGGTATGCCTGCGATTTCGGACCCCGGCGAAGATTTGGTTTTTCTCTGCCACGAAAACGGCATTAAAGTTGAGGCTGTTCCGGGACCGACGGCGTTTGCAACCGCGCTTGCGATTTCGGGAATGAACACGGGGCGCTTCACCTTTGAGGGATTTCTTTCAATAAGCAAAAAATCGCGCCGCGAACGTCTTGAAAGCCTTGAAAACGAGGAGCGAACAATGATTTTTTATGAGGCTCCCCATAAACTTCTTGCAACGCTTGAAGATTTTTATAAAACTTTCGGAAACAGAAATATAGCCCTTGTTCGCGAGATAACAAAAATCCACGAAGAAGTTATCAAAACAACAATTTCTCAGGCAATTGAAAAATATACTGCCGAAAAACCGAAGGGCGAATTTGTTGTTATCATAGAGGGTGCGAAGAAAAGTGATGAAGAAATAACCTTTGAGCAGGCTGTTGAAAAGGCAAAGCGCCTTGTTGAGAGCGGTTTGAGCGTTAACGCCGCCGCAAAAGAAATTTCGGCAATAACGCCGTTTAAGAAAAGCGATATTTATAAAAAACTTCTATGAATGAAAACTATGAACTGCAATGATTGTCCGAGAAAATGCAATATAAACAGGAATGAAAAAATCGGTTTTTGTCAAAGCCCGAATGAATTCCGCCTTGCGAGAGCCGCTCTTCATTTCTGGGAAGAGCCCGTTATCAGCGGAAAAGAGGGGAGCGGAGCCGTTTTTTTCAGCGGCTGCAATCTGAAATGCGTTTTCTGCCAGAATTATGAAATAAGCAG
>JAFYFO010000337.1 GCA_017543725.1 Eubacterium sp. | reverse complement strand
CGTCGCCGCCGCGACTCCGACCACCGAGATAAGAGAATAAAGCGCGGAAAAGATACCGTTCCTGAAGTCGGGATCCCGCTTGTCTCTGAACAGAGCAAGAAGGATCTTGCAGACCGAAAACAGCGTGACTTTGTGAAGAAGTACCGTTAAGTATCGGACGATATGGTTCGCTCCCTGCATTAATACGGCAAAATCTTTTATGAAGAACGACGCTGCCATAAAAATAAACGTGCCCAGGAGTACGATCGCGGCCTCAAACGCGGTCGCCGAGATGATCGCGCGGAGCTTTTTATCCCACGCGACAATAAGACCGTAGCAGACGTACATCGCGTAATGGATACCGGTCGAAATGATATTGAAACCCTGGAGAAAACAATCGGAGAAAATTGTAAACCCGAAAATAATGAGAACCGCGGGAATCCAAAATCGGTTCTTTTTCGGATCAAAGCTTTTACCGGTGAATCTGGTGATGAACCACACGACGAGAATACTGTCGAAAAGGGAAGCTCCGCTTTCAAATAGAACGTTTAACACGCTGTGGCCTCCTTAGAATCTTTTCCGTGAGAATTCAAGATACGCCGAGTTGAACGATTCTTTTTTTCTCCGGCTGACGGTGAGGATCTCCCGCCCCTTTATTTCCACCTTGCCCCGTTTTACCGAGACGACGTGATTCATATTGACGATAAACGACTGCTGGATCCTGAAGAAATCAGGTCTTGAAAGTTTCTTTTCGGCGTCATTCAGCGAGCCGCGGCATTTGTATTTTGCTCCGGACAAAGTGTTTACGTAATAGTAGTTTCTCTCGCTGGAAAGGTATACAATTTCGGAAAACATGATCGCCTGTTTGCCGGTTACGGTATCGAATACGACCGCTTCCTTGTCGCTTGTGCATTTTTTGACCGCTTTTATCAGCGCGTCCGGGAGTTCGATATCCAGACGGCTCTTCCGGATGAACCTGAACGGATTGTATTCAAATGAAGTGTATACAAAATCGTCGTAAGAGGACACGAAAATTATCTTTGTGTCCGGCTGATTTCTGCATATTTGTTCCGCCGCCTCAAATCCGCTGAGCTCCGGCATATCGACGTCGAGGAAAAGGATGCTGACGGGGTGTTCATCCATGAAAGATAAAAGATCGAGACATGAATCGAACGCTTTGAGTATCTTTATCTCGCAATTGTCGGAAATCGTCCCGGCGCAAAGAGCGCGGATCCGCTGCTCCATATCTTTTCCGAAAGTAATATTGTCGTCACATACGGCTATCGTAATCATATCGCCCTCCGTTATGCTGTTATTATATAAAAATTACTTGCAATTGTCAAACCTGAACCTCTGAACGACATTTAGTATATCACATATATTTTTCTCGGTGTTAAAAATGGGAAAAACGGTCAAAAACAGGGATATTCGGCAGGGGATTCTGCATTTTATCCCTGAATCGCGCATTATATCCCGGGATAATTGACCGGGCCTGGATTGTTTGTTATAATGTTATGTCAATAAAGTTATATGTTATAGATTGAACAGAAGATATACATGAATGCGATATGAAACAAACGATTGAGAAGCATTAATTGCAATATTGAATAGCAGGTGTTTGTTATGAAAAAAACTAAGTTTATTACGATAAAAAACAACATTTTCATTTTTAAAACACTTTATAAACTGAATCCCAAATTTGTAATATTTACAACGCTGCTTAATATTGTCAACATAACGTTCTCCATGTTGTATTCTACATATTTTCTGGGTTTTTTCGTGCAAAATATTGTTGACAGAAAACCTATAGAAAATATTATATCCTTTGTTGTTCCCATGCTCATATTCCACCTGCTTTTGAATTTCATTAATTCATATTACAATGTAAAGTCAAAAGAATGGCTTTGCCTTCTTGAAAATGAAATGAAAAAAAGCATATATGAGAAAAGCAAAACGTTGGATATAGTATGTTTTGAAAATCCGGAGTTCTATGACGATTTCGTTTTTTCAAACCAAAACATATTCAATAAAAGCGTTGACGTATTGCAGACATTTACTTCATTTATTGGTTTTATTTCAGGCTTTGGAGTAATGTTTTCGTTTTTTGCCCAAGCGAGCATCAGTTTTATCATTATTTCTGTTGCATTTATGTTTTTCAATTTGTTTATGGGCAAAAAAATCGCAAAAAAAGAATACGAATATGACGAGTCAATGACGCCTGTCAATAGAAAATACGACTATATTAACCGAGTGCTTATTATGCCCGAATATGCAATCGAAATGAGGATCACAACCGTTTTTCACGTAATAAAGCAGATCCTTGACGAAGCAAAAGAAAAGCACTCTTTGAATATAAAATTTAAATATAAAAATATAACCATTTTGAATTGTATTTCATTATTATTCGGCTTTGGTCTGGTTACTTTTTTAGTAACTATAATATCGGTCATTAAGATTTATTATTTTCAAACAATGAGCGTGGCTCAGTATTTCCCGTTGCTTGGAGCCATAGCCGATTTCAGTTGGAGAAGCTCGGTTTTCGTGGGGATGATAAACGGGATCTATAAAAACTCTCTTTATATTGAGCGATTCAAGACCTTCTTAAACAAACAGCCCCAAATTAAAAGCAAACCCAACGCACTAGCGGTGGGTGATTTTGAAAATATCAGTTTTCAGAATATATCATTT
>JAFYFO010000034.1 GCA_017543725.1 Eubacterium sp. | reverse complement strand
TGCTCATGTTATCGCAGTTTATGCTAATATGAACGCTCCCGAGCCGAAGAAAGAGTTCGTTCTTTCAATCGAAGACGACGTTACCAATCTTTCACTCCCGATTACCGAAACTCCCGACACAACTCCCGCAGGAACAACTTCCTGTAAGTTCTGGGGTCTTGGCTCGGACGGAACAGTCGGCGCAAACAAAGACTCAATCAAGATTATCGGCGACCACACCGATATGTATGCTCAGGGATATTTCTTCTATGATTCAAAGAAATCAGGCGGTATAACAGTATCCCACCTTCGTTTCGGTTCATCACCGATAACTTCAACATATCTTATCAATAAAGCAAACTTCGTTGCTTGCCATAATCCTTCATATGTTAATAAGTATGATATGGTTCAGGACCTTATTCCGGGCGGAACATTCCTTCTTAACTGCATCTGGACTCCCGAAGAACTCGATGCAAATCTTCCCGCTAAGATGAAGAGATATATTGCTGAAAATAATATTAATCTCTACATAATCAACGGTATCAAGATTGCTGAAGAAGTTGGTCTTCCCGGCCGTGCTTCAACAATTCTTCAGTCCGCATTCTTCACCATCAGCGGAATTCTTCCTGTTGACGAAGCAATCGGTTATATGAAGGAAAAGGTTGTTGCTAAATTCTCAAAGAAGGGCGAAGCAATCGTTAATTCAAACTGCAACGGTATCGACAGAGGTTCAAAGGAAGTTGTTAAAATTGATGTTCCTGCTTCATGGAAAGACGCTGTTGACGACGCTGCTGAACTTGAAGTTAAAACAGACAGAGAAGAAATGAAGAAGTTCGTTAAGAACATTCTTGACCCCGTTGGAAGACTCCACGGTGACGACCTTCCTGTTTCTGCATTCCTTGACAGCGCAGACGGCGTTTATCCTCAGGGCTCTGCTGCATTTGAAAAGAGAGGCGTTGCTATCAATGTTCCCGAATGGGAAGCAGAGAAGTGCGCTCAGTGTAACAGATGTTCAATGGTTTGCCCCCACGCTGTAATCCGTCCTGTTGCTCTTGACGACGCAGAGGCTGCTGCAGCACCTGCAGGAACAAAGATGGTTGACCTCAAAGTTCCGAAGAACACAGGACTTAAATATTCACTTATTATCTCAGCACTTGACTGTACAGGATGCGGCTCTTGCGCACATGTTTGCCCGACCAAGTCGCTCACAATGAAGCCAATCGCTTCTCAACTTGACGTTCAGAAGTCATTCGACGCTCTTGTTGACACTCCTGTTAAGCCGAATGTTGCTATGAATACTCTCATCGGCGTTCAGTACAAGAAGCCTTATCTTGAGTTCTCAGGCGCTTGCGCAGGCTGCGGCGAAACTCCTTATGCTAAACTTGTTACTCAGCTTTACGGCGCTAAGATGTATATTGCAAACGCAACAGGATGTTCATCAATCTGGGGCGGTTCTGCACCTTCAACTCCTTACACAGTTGATAAGAACGGCCACGGTCCTGCTTGGTCTAACTCACTCTTCGAAGATAACGCTGAGTTCGGTTACGGTATGTATCTTGCTCAGAAGCAGATTCGTGAAAGACTTGCCGCAGACGCTCAGACACTTTCCGAGGCAGGCGTTGCAGAGGCAGACGCTTGGCTTGCAACTTATGAAGACGCTTCCAAGAACGAAGCAGACGCTAAGGCTCTTATCGCTGCTCTTGAAAATGCAAATCTTTCAGGCGATGCTAAGGCTGCTGCAGAAGACTTCCTCAAGGATGCTGATTATGCTTCCAAGAAGTATCAGTTCATCTTCGGCGGTGACGGATGGGCATACGATATCGGCTTCGGCGGACTCGACCATGTTATCGCTTCAAATGAAGATGTTAATATCGTTGTATTCGATACAGAGGTTTATTCAAACACAGGCGGACAGGCTTCAAAGGCTACTCCGACAGGTGCTGTTGCAAAATTTGCTGCATCAGGTAAGGTTGTTAAGAAGAAAGACCTTGCTCAGATTGCTATGAGTTACGGCTATGTTTATGTTGCTCAGGTTGCTATGGGCGCTGACTATAATCAGTGCTTGAAGGCATTCCAGGAGGCTGCTGCTTATAACGGACCTTCAATCGTTATCTGCTATGCTCCCTGTATCAACCACGGTATCAAGATGCCGTTCAACCAGACTGAGCAGAAGAAAGCCGTTCAGGCTGGTTACTGGAACCTCTTCAGATACAATCCTGCTCTTATTGCACAGGGCAAGAATCCGTTCTCACTCGATTCAAAGGCTCCTTCAGCAGACTATATCGAGTTCATCGAGGGCGAAACAAGATATTCAGCACTCAAGCGTTCATTCCCCGGCAAGGCAGAACAACTCTTCTCAATTGCCGCTGAGAATTCAATTGATAAGTATAACAAACTCGCAAGACTTGTTGACTACTATGCTCCTGCTGATGCTGAATAATCAGACAACAAAAATCCGACTCGCAAGAGCCGGATTTTTTTGTTTGTTTATTCAGCAACTTTGCGGCAAAGCCGCAAAATATCACTTCGCGATGAAATTGCGTAATATCACTTTGAATCTCTGATTCAAAATATCACTATTCACGAAGTGAATAATATCACTTAATTTTTTTAACTTTGATATTTTCAATAAAGCTGAAAAGTCAATCCGGCTCGCAAGAGTCGGAGTTTTTGTTTTTATCTTCTTGACAAAGCGGACTATATTTTCTAAAATAAAACTGAACAATTGGTTAAAAATACAGATAATTTTCACCGAACCTCGAAATATGGAGCAAAGATATGGCAAGAAAAGAATCCGAATCAACAAAGAATAAAACCGTTAAAGATTATAGCACACCCGAGGGTGCAATCAATAAAAAAACTTTCATAACCGCTAAAAAACTTGAAACGGTTGTTGCAATTCTGCTCGGAATTGCAACGCTTTTATCGGCGTGGGCAACATGGATAGGAACTCTTCACGGCGGAATTCAGTCAATTAACTTCACAAAGAGCAATAACATGGCGGCGGAGGGCAGCGCCGAATACAATCTGGGCTTGCAACTCTATCTTTCCGATTATATGGCTTGGAATGTTATCAGGGATTATAACTATGAACTTGAAACTGCAAAGGCAGAGGGAGATAAGGCAAAGGTTGAACTTATCAAAAAGAAAATTGAAGATTTTAAAAAGCAGAATATCAGCGAAACTCTTGCCGAAGGTATTAAATGGATGGAGAAAAATAATGAAGACAATCCCTTCAATATGCCGGGAATGAGCGAAAATTATTTTGAATCGGCGCAGGAAAAGGTTGATTTATCGCATGAACTGCTTGAGGAAGGAAAGAGGGACAACACTAAGGGGGATTCTTATCACCTTGTTACCGTGATATTTTCGCTGGTGCTGTTTCTTCTCGGTATTGTCGGAACATTCAAGAATATGCCGAATCGGATAGCGGTTCTTTCAATCGCTGTTGTCGCTTTGGTTTTCGCTGTTATTTATATGCTGACAATACCGCTTCCAACGGGCTTCGGGAATATGAATTTCTTTGAATTCAATAAATAACCGGGAGGTACGGGGAATATTTCTCTGTACCTCATAATAATTATATCTGAATTATTGCCCAATGAAGATTAATATGATATAATGGTTTAAAATAATACTATCGGAGGAATGTTATGTCGCAGTGGGATAAGGATTACATTGGCTTATGTAAGAGAATACTCAGCGAAGGCGTTGAGGTTGAAAACAGAACGGGAATAAACACAATCAAAGTTCCTTCCCATCACTTTTGTTTTGATTTATCAAAGGAATATCCGATTTTAACAACAAAACAACTTTTCATCCGCCAGGCAGTTCTTGAAATGCTCTGGATTTATCAGGCGCAGTCGAATGATGTTCGCTGGCTTCAGGAAAGAAATGTTCATATCTGGGATGAATGGGAAATAGACGAAGAAGGTATATGGACAGCAACCCAGATGCTTCCCGATGAGAGCGGCGCTCTCAAAAAACAGGTTATTCATAAGCAGTTCCCGAAAGAATATGCCCACACAATCGGAACGGCATACGGATTTATTGTTAATAAGTTCAGAATGACTCAGGAATTGATTGATAAACTTAAAAATCATCCCGAGGACAGAAGAATGGTTATGACCCTCTGGCAGAACGACTATCTTAAAACGGCGGTTCTTCCCTCGTGCGTCTGGTCGAGTGAATGGGATGTAACAGACGGAAAACTCAACTGCTGGGTTCATCAGCGCTCCTGCGATGTTCCGCTCGGATTGCCTTTTAATGTAACCCAGTATGCAACGCTTAATTGTATGCTTGCAAAAGTTTGCGGCTTGCAGCCCGGAACAATGGATTGGAGCATTAAAGACGCGCATATTTATGTTAACCAGGTTGAGGGAATAAAGGAGCAAATCAGGCGCTTTGATGAAAAAGGCGATTTGCCCGCGCCGAAACTCTGGCTTAATCCCGAAGTTGATGATTTCTTTAAATTTGATAATTCAAAAGACTTAAAGGATGTTAAACTTATCGGTTATGAACATATGGGAAAAATCCTCTTCCCGATAGCGCAGTAGGAGAAGAATATGAGCATTGAAATGATTGCGGCAGTCGGCAAAAACTATGAACTCGGCAAAAATAACGATTTAATCTGGCGTTTCAAAGAGGATATGCAGTTTTTTAAAAAAACAACAACGGGCTCGGCGGTTATTATGGGAAGAAAAACCTTTGAATCGCTGCCCAAAGCCCTTCCGAACAGGCAAAATATCGTTATTTCCTCAAACAGTGAATATATTGCCGAGGGCGCTGAGGTTGTCGGCAGTATTGATGAGGCGATTGAGCATATAAAAGGCGATAAAGCCTTCATCATCGGCGGCGCTTCGGTTTATAAAGCGTTTCTGCCATATGCAAAGGCGATTTATTTAACGGAGATAAATGCTGGGTGTCCTGATGCAAACGCATATTTCCCGAAGTTTGACAAAAACGATTATTCGCGCGAAGTTCTCGGAACTGTCTGCGATAATGAAAAGGAATTTTCGTTTGTTAAGTATTCAAAATTATAATAAAAAAACGCAGCGGCTGATAATGATAAACCGCTGCGATTTTTCTTTTTATCTTATAAAGTTTGTGAAAACCTTTTCTTCTTTGTTCGGCAAGCCGAATTCTTTTTTGCCAAGGGAAATGCTCTTCATCAGAAACGCCATATTGGAGGCGAGAACTCTCATAGTTTGCAGTCCCTCGGGGTCTGCGCTTGCCTGACCGGGCGCTCCGCCGTGAATACTGTTCCAATAATTGCTTGAAACAACGGGCATCTGGCTTATTGTGAAATATTTATTGAGTTGGTCGAAGGTTGCGGAAAGTCCGCCCCTTCTTGCGCAAACAACGCTTGCGCCAACCTTCATTGTTTTATCAAAATGCGAGGAGTAAAAAAGTCTGTCAAGGCAGGCGATAAGGGTTGCGTTTGCGCTTGCATAGTAAACGGGCGTTGCGATAATAAGACCGTCTGCCTCTTCGAAAGAAGCGGATATTTCATTAACAACATCGTTGAAAACGCATCTTCCCGTTGGGGCGCAGCTGCCGCAGGCAATGCAGCCTCTTATATTTTTATTGCCAATCTGAAAAACTTCCGTTTCAATGTTTTCCGATTTGAAAACCTTAATCATTTCGTTGATTGCAATTGCCGTGTTTCCTTCTTTTCTCGGGGAACCGTTTATGATAACAACTTTCATAATGTCAACTCCTTTTTCTGCTATTATAATATATACTTTCAAAAATATCAATTATTATTTCATTAAATAAATATGTGCAGAATTCACATTTTTCAGGGGATTATTCGATATTTTTAACAAAAATATTTAAATAATTAAAAATAATTAGTGCATTTTATATTAATATATGTTATTATATTGTCGAGTAAATCTAAAGGAGTGAATTTATGGCTGAAAAAGGCAATAAGGTGAAGCAACTCTTCACCGAAATTAAAACCCATTGGAACAAGCCTGCCCCCGGCAAGTATGTTCCATACAGAGAATACCTTGATATCTGGGTAGGCTCAGGCTCCAACTACGCCGGTTCAAAAATCCTTGAATATATAGGATTCGGCGCCGGATGCTATCTTATGATGTACCACTATAAACTTCCGTACATAACATATTCCGTTATCGGTCTTATCAATATGCCCCTCGGATATCTTTGGGCAATTCTTTGGTGGATTGTTTCGGATAACCTCGGATTCCTTCCGAAGAAAACCGAGCGGAAACTATACGGCGTTTATGTTGGTTCGGCACTTTTGGGTCTCTTTATGATTCTTTTCAATTTTGAGCCCTATCTCAATCCAAACAACGCTTTGGTTTCAACGCTGAATTCCTTCAGGGGAATTTCCGCCGCCTCGTCCATCAAGATATTGGGAACTTTCATTCTCAACTCAGGATGGAAGGGCGCGCGTAATATCTTCTGGAGAAAGAAACTGATACCAAAATTCGGAAGATATAAATATTCGCTTTACTGCGATTATATCCCGATGAATGTTATGGTTATCTTAATCGGATGGCTTCCGCTTTATAATATTCAGAATGAAGTTGACAGAGTTTGGATGGCAAACCTCCTGTTTGCAATTTACTGCGTTTACGGTTTTGGTAACAACCTTGAAATGTGCGCTCAGAATATTTCGCCCAATGTTCGCGAAAGAATATTCGTCAGAACCTATCCTATTAAGTTCTCGCATATTTTCCATTCAATTCTTGCAATTTTAGTTCCCGTATTCATTGGTATGACCACGGATAAATGGGCTGATATTGCGGTTTTCAAATGGATTATTCCAAGCATTTTCTTCACCTTCTCAACCTTAACGGTTATTCTTGCAGGCAGAATCAAGGAGCGTATTCCTCAGCCGCCGCTTGAAGCGAAGGTCAACATCAAAATCTGGGACGGTATGTTCGGCGTTATGCGAAATAAGTATAAATGGACTTTAACCATTGTCGGACTTCTCGATTCACTCGGAAACGGTATGCTTGCCTTCACAACTATTCTCTATCTCTATACCTTCCGTCTGAGCGGACTTGCCTATAGTCTGATAGTTGCGCTCGTTTCCTTTGCAGGAACACCGCCCGATTTGTTTACTCCGTATTTCATAAAGAGATTCAGTTATAAACAGATTATGATTTTCCATCAATATACAAGAGCGATAGGCTACACAATTATTGTTTTGGCTTATACCTTCCTCGGTCATAATCTGAAACTCTGCGGTATTATTTCGGTTGTTATGCTCTTTATTATGGAAATGTGTAAAACCGTTCCGACCGCTGTCGGTCATGATATGGATATCCGTATTTCGGACTATCAGATGTATCTTTCAGGCGAGCGTCTTGAAAACTTCTCGGGAGTTTTCGGCTGGTTTACAGGACCTATAACAACCTTTGTCGGTCTTATTATTCCTCTTCTTATGCTTCGAGGCGGATTCAATTCAAACTTCGATGTTCTCTTTATTGACGAATCAAGAAGCAAGATAATTGTTATTCCGATTATAATGGATATCATAGGCTATGTTCTTATGTCAATTCCGTATTTCTTCTGGGACTACACGGACGATAAGCAAAACAAGGTTATGGAAGTTCTGCGCCGCCGTGAAGAAGTAACCAGAAAGCAGATGGAGGCTCAGGAGGGAACGCCTGAGGAAATTCCTGCTGAAACCGATGCTGTTATGGAAGAAGCGGAGGTGATGTCATGAGCAGAAAAAAGAAAAAGAATGTAAGCGAGGCTGCTGAAAACGAAGAAGATTTTCTTGCTCAGGAAGCAAAGGAAATGGAGGAGCAGGCTCCCGAATATACTCTTGACATCCCCGAGGACGAAATCTGGACCTATCAGATAGAAGGTCTTCAGGCTCCGAAAATCAATCATTCATACGCTAACGCGAAAAAAGCAAAAATCGCGGTTGTTTTGATTCTTCTTTTTGCAATATCTCTGAGTATATTCTTCTCTTTCAGAGCGCTCAAAACAACCGAGTACACTTTTGCCGAAACCGAAAACGGCGGCTGGGAACTTGTTTCATATGTTAACCCCGGCAGCGTAAGAAATATAACGGTTGATTATTATGTTGATAAAGACGGCAATAAAGACACCTCTAAGCCGATAACCGAACTCCACGACTACGCTTTCAACTGCGATAACTCGGTTGAGAGAATCAATATCGGAAAAGATGTTAAAAGAATAGACGGAAAATCAATCTATTCCTGCTGGAATCTTCAGTACATTGATGTTGATGATGAAAATCCGTATTTCTGCGATATCGACGGTGTTCTTTATAACAAGGATAAAACAAAGATTATTCTTTATCCCATTGATTACGACAGAACACGCCGCCTCAAAGAGGGCTATGCTCATCTTGTCTGGCAGTGCGAAGTCTGCGGAAAAGAATATGAAGGCGAAGGCGCTGTTCTCAAGGGAACGGAAACTTCGGATAAAGCGCCCGCAGGTTTCCCCGAGGACTATAAATGCCCCGGAAACGGCAAACCCTGCGATTCAAAGAAAAATGAATATTATTGGGCATTTCGTTCCGATTTGAAAGACGATAACGATAACGAGATGTGGGAACTTTGGGGAACAACTCAGAAATATGATGAAAAGTTCTTTGAAGAATATAATCTCAAAACAAGAACTTATATCATTCCTTCAACCGTAACGGAAATCGGTCAACTTTCATTTGCTTATTCTAATTTAACGGACCTTTATATTCCCGAAGGAGTTAAAACAATCGGCGACCAGGCAATTTTCAAGGATGAAGAATTAAAGCATATTTATTCTTATAAATCCGAAGCGCCTGTTGAGGAAACGTTTTTTGAAGCAATTCCGAAACTCGGCAATGTTTATAACTCACTTCCCGAAGGAGTTGAAACAATCGGTTCAGACGCCTTCTATCACCTCAGAGGACTTGATTATATCTATTTCCCGTCATCAGTTAAGAAAATCGGCCACCACTGTATGTGGGAAGCAGTTTTCAAGGATGAAAATTCGGGCGACCTCTCGGGTATAACGGAAGTTTCGGTTGCCGCTGATGAAGAGAGTTTCAAAGAAAACTGCGACCTCGGCGAAAACTGGGTTCCCGAATATAATAACGGACTCTTCTCAAGAAAAGTTCCCGTTAATTATTCGGCGCAGAGGAAATAAAAAAATAAGCGTCTTGGGAGAGCCTTCGTAAAGAAGGTTCTCCCAATTAAATTAATCCTTCGGATTAATGAAATATTCTTTCAGAATATGAAATTGCTTCGCAATGAAATACGCCTTCGGCATATGTGGGATTAATTTATTTCATATCGAG
>JAFYFO010000336.1 GCA_017543725.1 Eubacterium sp. | reverse complement strand
TGAGGATATCGCAAAGTTCGCCCTGACTTATGTTTCAAAAACAATTCTTGCAATGCTTGATTGTATAACGGAAAAATACGGAACTTTGCCCGTTGTTTTTTCAGGCGGAGTTTCCTCAAATTCAATTCTCAGAAAAACAATAAATGAAAAATACAGCGCATTTTTCGCGCCTCCCGAATATTCGCTTGATAATGCGGCAGGCTGTGCGGTTTATGCGATGATAAAATCAAAACTATGAATGTTTTAACTGTTTCACAGGTTAACACCTATATCAAAGCCCTGCTTGATGAAATACCGCATATAAAAAATGTTTATATCGGCGGCGAAATTTCAAATTTCAAGCACTATCCGAGCGGTCATATGTATTTCACGCTCAAGGACAGCAAATCCCAACTCAAAGCCATAATGTTTTCTTCGGATAATTATAAACTTAAATTTCGTCCCGAAAACGGAATGAAAGTTATCTGTTTCGGTCAGATTGGCGTTTATGAGAGGGACGGCGTTTATCAACTCTATGTCCGCGATATGCAAACCCAGGGTATTGGCTCGTTAACCGTTGCTTTTGAGCAACTTAAAGAAAAACTTGATAAAGAAGGGCTTTTCAGCGGTGATAATAAAAAGCCCTTGCCGAAATATCCTTCAAAAATCGGCGTTGCAACTTCAAATATGGGAGCGGCAGTTGAGGATATAAAAAACATTCTAAGCAGAAGGTATCCGCTTTGCGAGGTTGTTATTGTTCCGACTGTCGTTCAGGGCGATTCAGCGCCCGCCGATATCGTTTCTTCCCTTGAATTTCTTGATAAAATGCAGGGAATTGATTTGATAATTGTCGGCAGGGGAGGCGGCTCGCTTGAAGATTTATGGGCGTTCAATACCGAAGAGGTTGCAAGAGCGGTTTTCGCCTGCAAAACTCCGGTTATCTCAGCGGTCGGTCACGAAACGGATTTCACAATTTGCGATTTTGTTGCTGATTTAAGAGCGCCGACTCCGAGTGCCGCCGCAGAACTTGCGGTTCCCGATATCGAAAATGAAAAACTGAAA
This sequence comes from Eubacterium sp., assembly GCA_017543725.1. GTDB lineage: Bacteria > Bacillota > Clostridia > Oscillospirales > Acutalibacteraceae > Eubacterium_R. The sequence continues at coordinate 579 of JAFYFO010000336.1, read as the reverse complement.
GTTGCAAATCTCGGCGCCTCGGTTGAAACTCTTGTCAGCAGAAATATTGAAAGAAAATCCGAAAAACTCGAAAACCTGATTAAAAAATCGGCTTTGAGCGATATAGACAGTTTCTTTAACAATGCACTTGATAAGATTGATATTGTATCGCAGAAGATTAATAAATCCTTTGAAAGTATTCTTCTGAAAAAGGAAAGTTCGCTCAGAAGCGCCGCTAAAGCGCTAAGCGCGCTCAGTCCGCTTGCGGTTATCGCAAGGGGATATTCAATAACAAGGAAAAACGGCGCAGTTGTTAAATCAGCCGATAATCTTTCAGTCGGCGATGAAATAGATATTTTAATCAACGAAGGCGAAATTAAAGCAAAGATTTGTGAGGTTAATAAAAATGAGTGAGAATTTAACATATGAAAAAGCAATTGAAAGGCTTGATGAAATAGTGTCCCTTCTTGAAAAAAATGATGTTTCGCTGGACGACGCTCTTAAACTTTTTGAAGAAGGAACAAAACTTGCCGCATATTGCTCTGAAATGCTCGGCACAGCAAAGCAAAAGATAACAACCATAGAAAAGGACTGATAATA
>JAFYFO010000335.1 GCA_017543725.1 Eubacterium sp. | reverse complement strand
CAATTTTCAATTATAAAAAATCCTCCGGCTTTTTCAAGTCGGAGGATTTTTATTTTATAAGTTCAATTGTTTCAAGCGGCTTGATGCCGAGGGTTGCGATTTCCTTTTTCATTTTATCAAGGCGCTTTTTATCCTCAATAACTTTCGGATTGTGCGCGTCAAGACCGATAACGGTTTTGATGCCTTTTTCTTTTGCCATCTGCCAGAATTCGGGATTGGGATAATGCCTCTTGTCAAAATATCCGTAGAAATTGTATTCAAGCGGAATATCAATCTTTTTAAGCTCGTCGAGAAGGAAGTTATATTTCTCGGCGTTTATTTTTTTATCCTTTTTGAACTTAATCAAATCGGGGTGGCAGACATATGTGAAAAGTCCGCTTTTCGCGCCTTCAAGAAGTTGATTTATATATTTATCAACAACTTCGATATCATCAGTCGGGTGACCGCAGTATTTTGCAAAGTCCTCGTATTCGTTATCGGTATAGTGCTGAGCAAGAATGAGATAATCATATCCGATATCTTTTAGAAATGCGATATCTTTTTCAATAAGTTTTGGATACCATTCCATTTCGTATCCGAGTTTTATTTCAATATCATTTTTATATTTCTCTCTGAGTTTATCAATGCTTCTTGCATATTCATCAGCCTCTTCGGGAAGCATCCTGCAGGTGCTGACATATTCGCCGTTTGGAAAAAGATGGGGTGCGTGGTCTGAAAAACCGAGAATATCATAGCCGTTTTCAATGGCTTTTAAAACATATTCTTCATCTTCTCCCTGAGCGTGATGACATCTTTTTGTGTGGGTGTGTAAATTATACATAGTTAAACACTTTGAGCAAATTTAATGAATTGCTCTTTTCCTTTTTCGTTTTTTTCAAAAACTCCGCATTGTTCAAGAATAGCAGTGAAAACCTTTCCGATTTCGGCTTTGAGTATATCCTCGCAGTTTTCGGCGGTTATTTCATTGTTTTTCCTGATTGTCTCAGCCCACTGAGCGTGCTTTGCAATTCTTTCATCCGCTGAAATATCAGCGCCGCTGAGAATTGCTTCTTTAAGCAGGTGCATTTCCTCTTTGAGCCTTGATGGAAGAACCGCAAGTCCCATAACCTCGATAAGACCGATATTTTCTTTTTTAATGTTGTGGTATTCGGGGTGGGGGTGATAGAAACCGAGCGGACATTCTTCGGTTGTTATATTATTTCTGAGAACAAGGTCTATTTCAAATTTGCCGTTTCTCTTTCGTGCAATAGGAGTTATCGTATTGTGCGGAACGCCGTCTGTTTCAGCGTAAATAAACGCCTCTTCATCGGTGTATTTCCTCCAGGCGCCGAGAATTTTATCGGCAAGTTCGCTGAGCCTTTCTTTTTTCTCGCAGGCAATTCTTATAACGCTCATCGGCCATTTAACTATGCCTGCCTCAACATCATCAAATCCTTCAAATGAAAGTTTTGTTTCAACCGGAGCCTTTGCCATTGCAAATTCATATCTTCCGCCCTGAAAATGCTCGTGAGTCAAGATAGAGCCGCCGACTATCGGCAAATCTGCATTTGAACCGATGAAATAATGCGGAAACTTTTCAACAAAAGCAAGAAGTTTATTGAAGGCGGCCCTGTCGATAACCATCGGAATAT
>JAFYFO010000334.1 GCA_017543725.1 Eubacterium sp. | reverse complement strand
TTTGATAACGCAGGTTGTCGGCAGAGCAGGTCGCAGAAGCGAAAGAGGCAGGGCAGTTATTCAAAGCGTTAACCCATATAATCAAACGATTTAATTTGCCGCAAAGCAGGATTATAAAGGTTTTTATGAGAATGAAATTGAACTCAGAAAGTATCTGATATATCCTCCGTTTTGCGATATAATCAGCGCTTCTTTTACCTGCGATGATGAAAATAATGCCGCTCTTTGCTCAAAGGCGTTTTTTGATGAACTGATTAAAGCAAATCAGAAATATAACGAAAAAATCATCGTTTTAGGTCCTACTCAGGCAAAGATTGCGAAGATTAATAATAATTATCGTTATCGGCTTGCAATTAAATGCAAAAATTCGGCAAGAATTCGCAGTATGATAACGGAAATTTTAAAAACAGTCAGTAAAATGAAAGAATATAAAAAAGTCAGTATTTCAATTGATGTTAATCCAAATGAAATATGATTTCGGAGAATAAATATGGCACTCAGAAATGTTGTTAAAGTGGGCGACCCCATTTTAAATAAGAAAAGCAGAGTTGTAGAAAAGTTTGACGACAGGCTCTCTGTTTTAATTGATGATATGTTTGAAACAATGTATGCCGCTGACGGAGTCGGTCTTGCAGCAGTTCAGGTCGGTATGCTCAAAAGAGTTGTTGTTCTTGATGTCGGCGACGGTAAGATAGAACTTGTTAATCCCGAAATAACTTTTTCCGAGGGTGAGCAGGAAGAATCCGAGGGATGCCTCTCGCTTCCGGGCGAAAGCGGAATAACAAAAAGACCTGCAAAAGTTCAGGTTAAAGCGCAGGACAGAAACGGAAACTGGCATATTTATACGGGCGAAGGTCTTAAAGCAAGATGTTTCTGTCACGAACTCGACCATCTTGAGGGAATTCTTTTCACTTCAAGAGTTATCAGAAAGTTGGAAAATAAATGAAAATAGTTTTTATGGGAACTCCCGATTTTGCAGTTCCTTGCCTTGAAAAACTGAATAAGAGCAATAATGAAGTTGTCGGCGTTTTTTCTCAGCCTGATAAGCCTGTCGGCAGGAAACAAATATTGACTCCTCCGCCGGTTAAGGCATATGCGATTGAAAACGGCATACCCGTTTTTCAGCCCGAAAAACTTAAAGACGGCAAAGCGCTTGAAATAATCAGAAAACTCAGTCCCGATATAATTGTTGTTGTTGCGTACGGAAGAATTCTTCCGAAAGAAATATTGACTGCCGCGAAGTACGGTTGTATCAATGTTCACGCTTCTCTTTTGCCGAAGTACAGAGGCGCAGCGCCCATTCAGTGGGCTGTTATCAACGGTGAAGAAAAAACAGGCGTTTGCGTTATGCAGATGGATGAGGGACTTGATACGGGCGATATCCTTCTTGTTCGGGAGTGTTCAATCGGAGAAAATGAAACCTCTGCCGAACTTTTTGATAAACTTTCTCTTATCGGAGCAGACGCCCTTCTTGAAACTCTCTCTTTAATCGAAAGCGGAAATATTAAACCGATAAAACAGCCCGAAGGCGATTTCGGCTATGCAAAAATGATAACCAAGGAACTCTGCCCGATTGACTGGAATAAGAGCGCCCGCGAAGTTCATAACCTTATAAGAGGACTTCAGACCTGGCCTGTTGCAACAACTGTTATTAATTCAAAAACCGTTAAAATCCACAAAAGCATTTTAAGTGATGTTAAAGGCAATAATGCGGGT
>JAFYFO010000333.1 GCA_017543725.1 Eubacterium sp. | reverse complement strand
TTTCAGCGTTTTCTTCGTTTTGAGTTATAATCGCTTCGCTGTGTCCCGTTGAATGAGCGTTGATATGCGCTATTGCCTCATCAACACTGCAAACGGTTTTAACGCTGATTATATAATCAAGATATTCGGTGAAGAAATCTTCTTCACTCGCATCTTTGATTTCGGGGCAAACAGCCCTTGCGGATTCATCGCCCCTTATTTCAACATTCTTTTCATCAAGCCTTTCTTTTATCACCGGAAGGGCTTTTTCAATAATATTTTTATGAATAACAAGGCTCTCGCAGGCGTTGCAAACGCTTATGCGCTGAGTTTTTGCATTGAAAATGATGTTTGCCGCCATATCAATATCGGCGCTCTCGTCAACAAATATATGGCAGTTGCCCGAGCCTGTTTCAATAACGGGAACTTTTGAATTTTCAACAACTGCTTTAATAAGACCCTTGCCGCCTCTCGGAATAAGAACATCAAGGTATTCGCGCATTTGCATCATTTCGTTTGCGCTGTTTCTTGAAGTGTCTTCAACAAGTTGAATAACCTCTCTCGGAAATCCCGATTTTTCAAGCGCTTCCTGCATAACGAGAGTTATTTCAAGATTTGAGTTTATCGCTTCTTTTCCGCCTCTTAATATAACCGCGTTTGAACTTTTAAGGCAGAGCGCAGCCGCGTCGGCAGTAACATTCGGACGAGCCTCATAAATGATTCCGATAACGCCGAGCGCAACGGTTACTTTCTTTATTTTAAGACCGTTTTCTTTTTCGTATTCATAAACTGTTTTGCCGCAGGGCTCGGGAAGCGAGGCAACCTGCAAAACGCCTTCTGCAATCCCGTTTATGCGGCTTTCATCAAGCATAAGACGGTCGAGAAGTCCTGCGTTTAATCCGTTTTTCTTCCCGTTTTCAAGGTCTTTTTTATTCGCCTTAATTATTCTGTCTTTATTATCAACAAGCGCTTTTGCAATGTTTTCAAGCGCTCTGTTTTTATCCTCGCTTGAAACCTGAGCCAAAAACGACTGAGTTTTTCTTGCGTTTTTTCCTAAATCCAAAACTGTCATAACATCACCTTATAATCGGGTGCGGGTGTTCCCGCCCTCAACTCTTCACTCTTCACTCTTAATTCTTCACTTTTCCTGCATAGCAAGAAACCTTGTTCCCACCTGAACGCCATCTAAAATTTTATAAATCTTAGTTGGCTTTGCGCCGTTTGCAATAACAACGGGAACGCCTGCCTGCGTTGCGATTTTGGCAGCCTTGATTTTGGTTTCAAATCCGCCGGTTCCGCGCGAGCCTGCTCCGCCTGCAAGATTTTCTATTTCAGGGGTTATTTTTTCAACGGTTTCTATTAGTTTTGCGTTTTTGTTTTCTCTCGGATTACTGTCGTACAATCCATCAGTATCCGTCAGCATTATCAGCATATCCGCGTTTGTTAAAGCGGCAACGGTTGCGCTCAGGCAATCGTTATCGCCGTTTAAAAGTTCTTCAACGGAAACGCTGTCGTTTTCATTAACAATGGGTATTGAGCCATATGAAAGAAGTTGATTGAGAGTATCGAGCAAATGTCCCCTGCTCTCTTCGTTTTCTATAACATCAAATGTGAATAAGAGTTGAGAAACAACAACTCCGTATTCTCCGAAAAGTTTATCATACATAAACATCAATTCGCCCTGACCGATTGCCGCAAGAGCCTGAAGACATTTTGTCCGGCTTGGTTTTTCGGAAAGGCCCAGCCTTCCTTTGCCTATTCCGACAGCACCCGAAGAAACAAGAATAACCTCGTGCCCCATATTATGCAAATCGGCAAGCACTGAAACAAGTTTTGCCATTCCCGCAATATTGACTTTTCCTGTTTTATGAGTCAGCGTTGATGTTCCAACCTTAATCACAAGGCGTTTTTTGGCATTATTTTCCATAAGGTTATAATACTCCATTTTAGATTTTATTATAAATAATTTTAGATATTATATCACACTCCGACCTCACTTGCAAACAAATAATTGAATAATTTGAAATATTTTGAAAACAATAAAAATATCAATCAATACGGAGAGTGAAATATGACAAGAAGAACATATATCAGAATTATTTCATTTATATCTTTTCTGCTGTTCATTCTGATTGCAACGGTTATGATAAACACGCGTCTGATGAATGAATACCGAAATAAACTTGAAATTTCCTATCAGCAGTCGCTGAGCGAACTCGGCGAAAATTTAAACAATGTCAACACCGATTTAACCAAGAGCCTTTATTCAAATTCAGACGGCGAAATCTACGATATAAGCCGCGATTTATTCGCCTCTTGCAGCGTTGCGAAAAACGCTCTTTCAAGGCTTCCCGTATCCCAACTTGAACTTGCAAACACCTATAAATTTTTAAGTCAGGCAGGAGATTACGCGCAGTATATCGCATCAAGGATTGAGGAGGGAAAAACGGTTGGTGAAAAAGAGCATAAAAACCTCAAAACGCTTCTTGATTACAGCGAGGAAATCTGCTCTTCCTGCGAAAAAATGGTCAGGATTTCGCAAGCGGGCGCAAGCATTCTTCAAGGCGAAGTTAAAAGCGGAGAAAATCTGCCTGTCAGCGCGCTTTCAAACAGTTTTTCAAACAGCGCAAAAACCTTTGAAGACTTCCCCACTCTGCTTTATGACGGACCTTTTTCGGAACAGGTTTTAAACAAAAAATCGAAATTCATATCCGATTCAAAAGTTATTTCAAGGGAGCAGGCAAAGCAGATTGCCGCCGACGCTCTCGGTGCAAATCCCTCGTCAGTCAGTTTTGAAGGCGATGATAAATCAAATATTCCCTGCTACACTTTCAACTGCGCAAGATATAATATTTCCGTAACAAAACAGGGCGGCTATATTAAATCAATCATTTATTCGGGATTGATTAAATCAAGCGGAATAAGCGAGGATAACGCAGTTAATATCGCAGGTGAATTTCTTAAAAGTATCGGCTACAAAAATATGGCTGAAAGTTATTTCAGCACCGAAAACAATATCTGCACAATCAGTTTTATATACAGCAAAAACGGAGTTTATTATTACCCCGATATGATTAAATGTTCGGTTTCAATGAACGACGGAAAAATCGTTGCTCTTGACGCGCAAACCTATCTGACAAACCACATTCAAAGAGAAAAATTTTCCGCAATACTCAGCGAAAAAGAAGCGGCGGCGAAGGTTTCGCCCTATCTTGATATCAACTCGGTTAAAAAATGCGTTATTCCCAAGGAAAACGGCAAGGAAAAAGAATGTTTTGAGTTTTCCTGCACAAGCACGCAGACGGGCGAGGACGCGCTTATTTATATCAATTCCCAAACAGGAAGAGAAGAGGATATTATGATTCTTCTTCACACGGACGGCGGAACATTGGTTAAATAATTACGAATTGAGGACGGGTTTTGCCGTATCCGATTATAATGTATAAAACCTCAAATTCGGTTAATAATAAAATTGCCTGCAGGCAAAATCATAAAAAATTCAAATCTCGCAGGCAGAAAGGTGTTTTATTATGAAAAAGATTATAGCAGCAGTACTGTCGCTCGTTATTATCGGTGCAGCCTTCACAGCCTGCGCAAAAAATACGAAAAACGACTCTACTCTTAATTCAACCTCAACAACCGAGGTAACTGTTTCCGACACAACATCAACAACCTCAAAAATGGAAGAGGATATCTCCGACGCCGGCGAAGAAGTTAAAGACAGAGCCGACAAGGTTGGCGATGATATCGGCGAAGGCGCAGACGACCTTGC
>JAFYFO010000332.1 GCA_017543725.1 Eubacterium sp. | reverse complement strand
CTAAAACCTGACACCTCAAAATAAGCATTTTTATAAAAATATCTTGATTTTATAATAACTATATTGTATAATAAATAACCGAAAAGAGTGCTTTTGCGCCTTTTATGTAGCGTATGGGCCCTGTGCGACGGGATGCTACGAACCTTGTCAGGCGGGGAACCGAGCAGCAATAAGTGGATTATTCTGTGTGCCTCAGACAAGTCTGTACGTTACATAAACGGCGTAAGAGTTCTTTTTTTAAAAAATGTGGGGGTGATGATTATGTATCAGGTTTTATACAGGAAGTACAGACCGCAGGTTTTCAGCGATGTCTACGGTCAGGAACATGTTACCTCAACTCTTCAGAATGAAATAAATCAGGGCAGAATTTCCCACGCCTATCTTTTCACAGGTTCAAGAGGAACGGGAAAAACAACCTGCGCCAAAATTCTTGCAAAGGCTGTTAACTGCCTCAATCCTCAAAACGGCGAGCCTTGCAACGAATGTGAAGTTTGCAAGGCAATTGAAAGCGGCTCAATTTATGATGTTGTTGAGATGGACGCTGCGTCAAATAACGGCGTTGATAACATTCGTGATTTGCGCGAAGAGGCAAACTATTCGCCCTCAAAGGCGAAATACCGCGTTTATATAGTCGACGAGGTTCATATGCTTTCATCGGGCGCTTTCAACGCTCTTCTCAAAACTCTTGAAGAGCCTCCCGCCCATGTTATATTCATTCTTGCAACAACCGAAGTTCATAAACTTCCGGCAACAATTCTTTCGCGCTGTCAGAGATTTGATTTTAAAAGAATCCAGCCCGAAACAATGTCGAAAAGGCTGCATCAGGTTGCTCAGAGCGAAAACATTCAACTTGATGACGACGCTGCAATTCTTATTGCTCGAATAGCGGACGGCGCTTTGAGGGACGGTCTTTCAATTCTTGACCAGTGCGCTTCAAGGAAAAAGGAAATTTCAAGCGAACTTGTCAGCGAAGTTGCAGGAATTGCAGGAAAAGAAGTCCTTTTCAAACTTGCATCCTGCATAGCGGAAAACAATACCAACGAGGCAATGTCCATTATCTCCGAACTGTATCAGAACAGTTTTGATATGGAAAGGCTCTGCGTTGAAATGATTAATCATTTCAGAAACTATATTATAGTTAAAACAGTTAATAAAAGCAGAGAACTTATTATTTGCACAGACAGCGAATATCAGAATATTCTTGAAGGCGCAAAAAAATTCACGCTTGAAGAAATAATCTATGCGGCAAATCTGCTTGAGCAAACGCTTGTTGAGATAAAGAAAGGTTCAAACGCAAGAATTGAAGTTGAACTTGCCTTTGTTCGCCTTTGCTCCCCAAAACTTAATGAAACAAACGCCGCGCTTCTTCAAAGAATTTCAAAACTTGAAGCGATTATTAAAACCGGAGAATTCAATAATGCCCATAAAACTGAAAAAAACATTGCAGAAAAAACTGATGAAAACCCTGCTGAATTCATTAAAGAAGAAACGCAAAGCGAGGAAATCATCAAAGAAGAAAGAAAAGTAGAAACTCCAAAAACAACTCAGAATGAGGTTTCATATCAGCCACCGGT
>JAFYFO010000331.1 GCA_017543725.1 Eubacterium sp. | reverse complement strand
TTCGGAGGCTGCGATGTAGGCTCAACCTACACTAAATGCGTTATACTTGATGAAGAGGGCAATATGGTTGCCAATGTTACAAACAGAAGTAAAATCAATCCCGTTCAGTCGGCTGAAATAGCGCTGGGCGACGCTGTTTCCCAGGTTGAAGGATTGAATTCGGCAGAGGATTTATCATATCTTGTCGGAACAGGATACGGAAGAAACAAAGTTCCCTTTGCCGATGAAAATATCAGTGAGATTTCCTGCCACGCAATGGGAGTTCATGTCACAAATCCCAATGTTAAAGCCGTTATTGATATCGGCGGACAGGATGTTAAAGGAATTGCCATTGATACCGACGGAACTGTTAAAAACTTTGCAATGAATGATAAATGCGCAGCAGGAACAGGGCGTTTTTATGAAGCGATGGCAAATGCTTTTGAAATGACATTGCCCGAGTTTTCAAAACTTTCCCTTCAGGCAAAAAACACCATTCCGATTACAGCCCAATGCACCGTTTTTGCAGAGAGCGAGGTTATTTCCCTTGTCGGTGAAGGAAAGCCCATGGATGAAATAGCCGCAGGTATTCAACTTGCCGTTGCAAAAAGATGCTTTGTTATGGCTAAAAAAGCGGGCGCAACAGACAGTATAACCTTAACGGGCGGCTGCGCGAAGAACGACGGCTTGAAGCAGGCGATTGAAAAGGTTCTCAAAATCAAGGTTGTTGAACTTAAAACCGACCCTCAGTTAATGGGTGCGCTCGGCGCTGCCGAATATGCAAGACAGAAAGGAACGGCAAAATAAAATGAATTATTTAAAGGCTATTTTGATTATACTTGCAGTTTTGTTTGCGCTTTTTGTTATAACCTTTTTAATATACTACACAAACAGCGATATGAAACTTGTCAGAAAAATATACGATAAACTGCAGCCGTATTACGATAATCTCAAGAAAGATAAGAAGTTATAATTATGTGTTTATCAACCGCTTATAAAAACGAAATATCCGAAGAAACTGCCATAATGAACAATGTTATGGAAATTGAATGTTCTGATAATCAGATAATATTGATTGATTTAATGGGCAGAAGATGTTCCGTTGAAGGCTCGCTTCTTAAAGCAAGCCTGACGGACGGATATGTTATTCTCAAAACGGATTAAAAATGAAAGAAACCAAGACAACAATTATTGCCCTCGTCGGAAAAGGCGGAGTCGGCAAAACCTCATTGTCGGCAATAACCGTTCGCCTTCTCTCGGAGGCTTATCCCGAAAAAAGAATACTTGCCATCGACGCCGACCCGGCAGTCGGTCTTTCAACTGCGCTCGGAATAGAGATAAGTTCAACCGTTGATGATATCAGAAAATCATTTGTTCAGACCGTTGAAGGCGGGAATAAAAACGCCGCTATTGAACTTTTGGGCGAAGCAAAATATCAGATGTTTGACGCGCTTGTTGAAATCGGAAACATTTCTTTTCTTGCTATCGGACGCCCCGAAAGCGCTGGATGCTATTGCAAGGTTAACGCATATCTCAAAGAAATCATTTCAATGATTGCCGATAATTTTGATTTTGTTGTTATCGACGGGGAGGCGGGAATTGAACAGGTTAACCGAAGGGTTATGGAAAAAGTAACTCATCTGATTCTTGTTTCAGACGCAAGCCGAAAGGGCTTGCAGGTTATTCAGACAATCCACAAGGTTGCAAAAGAACTTGTTATGTTTGATAAAACGGGCGTTATAATCAACAGGATGCCCGATATGCGGCTCAAAGATAACCTTGACACAGGCGGACTTGAACTGCTTTCCTGCATTGGCGACGACAGAGAAATGGCGCTGAATGATATGAGGGGCGAAAGCGTTTATAAACTCTCTGAAAATTCTCCCGTAATTATCAAAACGAAAGAGGCGCTGAAAAAACTGAAAGTGCTGTAAATGAAATATGAAACTCTATGATGAATGTTTCAGCGGAGTCGGAAAAATTATCGAAAGCCGCTGCGTTAAGAAGTTTGATTTAAACAATTCTTCCCACTGGAAGAGTTCCGATAAAAACTGCATTATTTTTCAAAACGATACCGCATATGAACTCGGCTCGGGAACGCTTCCTGCAGTAAGCAGCGTTGCGTTCACCGACAGTAAGGAATTAATTCCCGATGATGAAATTCTTCTGATTGGCGATGACTTATGCGATATCAAATCCGATTCGCCTTTTGCCCGAATTGCGCTGATTCGTGTTAATGAAAAAGAAATGGGAACGGGCGAAAAACTCTATCAGACAATAAGAAAAATCGAATATGCCCGATACCACATCAATCCCGAGGGATATATGATGAGGATTTCCGCTTTCACCCACAGAGAAGCCGCAAGGGTGAGCAAAAAAGCGATAAAAAACGGCGTCAGTTTTTCGGATATCGGCAAATTCTTCATTGAGGAATACAAAAAGCAGCCCCAGGTTGAAGCGGTTAAACTCCTCTTTGTTACCGCCAAGGATTTTCCGTATGAAACGCTTGAAGCAATAATGCAAAAATCGGAAAACATAACAACCGCTCTCGACCATATAATGAAAGACATAAAAATGAACTGCTCAACCTGTTCGCTCAAAACCGTTTGCGAAGAGGTTGAAGCGCTTTGCGAAAAGGATTTCAAAAGAGATTAAAACAGCGACTGAAAGTATTGTTATTATGACTGTATAATTTTTATAGGAGATGTTATTATGTTAAAGGTTACTTTTTTTGGAACAACGGTTTTGTTGTTCGACGACGGCAAAGACCAGGTGCTTTTTGACGCTCATTTAACAAGACCGTCAATAAAACACTTTCTCAGGGGAGAACTTGTTGCAACCAACAGAGATTTATGTGATGAAATCATTAAGAATCATCATATAGACAGACTCCGCGCAATTTTTATTTCACACACTCACCACGACCATGTTATGGACGCTCCGTATATTTCAAACAGATGCGGCGCTGAAATCTACGGAAGTGAATCCGCAAAGAATGTTGCAATCGGCGGAAAGGTTGCTAAAAGAAGAATAACGGTTTTTGAAGAGGGGGATACATATACTATCGGAGATTTTAAAATAACCGTTATAAAAGCGCTCCACTCAAAGCCGACCATCATTAATGATAATATCGGAATGCCGATTGAAGAGCCTCTTTCACAGCCTGTTGCTCTCTGGAAGTATTACGAGGGCGGTTCCTATGATTTCTATGTTGAACATGGGGATAAAAAAATCCTCATTCATCCGAGTTTTAACTATATTGAGGGCAAACTTCAGGGAATTGAGGCAGACACTATTTTCCTCGGCGTTGCAGGATTGGGAAGAGCAACCAAGGAGGAAGAGGAAAAATATTTTGCAGAAACAGTTGAAACAACAAAGGCGCGCCTTGTTGTTCCCGTTCACTGGGATAATTTCTTTGCCCCGCTTAACGAGCCCGTTACGGAAATGCCCGAGTATGTTGATAAATATAATGATGTTTTCTATAAAACCGCAAAATATTGCGCAGAACACGATATCAACTTCATACTCCAATACCCCTGCACAAGCATCGAAATATGAGAATCTGAAAAAACGCCTTTCTCAAATGGTGCAGCGAAAGACATTTTGATTAACCGTACAGCCGATAATTTCGGTTGTACTTTTGTTTTAAGGTGTGGTATAATGAACTTGACAAATCTTTACTTTGATGAGTTTGTCAAGCAACTGTAATTCATTGTTGCGTTTATCAATAATACTTTCAAGATTTGTTAGTTGTGTTGCTATTTGCTCTTGTTCTTGATAATCAGGCGCTTCAAGTTCAAGTATATTAAGATCTTTGCGGACAAATACTTTACAGTTAGATATCAACCATTAAATTAATTATCACGGAGGACTAATATGGCTATACCAAAATTCAAAAAACAGAATATTCTTGATGCATTAAAGTACATTGATGAAAACGGAGTGCCATTTCAGAATAAAAGTACAAGGTA
>JAFYFO010000330.1 GCA_017543725.1 Eubacterium sp. | reverse complement strand
GTTAACATAAGCGGCTTGCAGGAGAAAACGAGTTTAAGCGAATTCGGCTGACTTTTATCTTTCTTTGCAGGTACGGGAAGTTTAACTCTTTCCTTTGTTTTGAAATATGCAATAACAAGCAGGAGAGTTCCGATAATGGCGCAGATAAATGAAATAATGGTGTATTTCCTCTGCTCAAGGGCAATTCCCGAAAGATTGTTTTTAGCAAGAACGGGACCGAGAAGCATAAACAGCGCCATCGGTATTGCCGCGCCGACTCCGTTAACGGTTCTGCCCATTGAGATAATCGAGCCTCTTTCCTGAGCGTTTGGAGTCAGTGCGTTCGGAAGGCTCCAGAAAGGAACGTCGCACGCTGTGTATGTCATACCCCAGGCAACATATGTAACAGTTGCGTAAATCATTTTGCCCGTTGTGCTGATATTCGGTGCGTAGAATAAAAGCAGGGTTAAAATCGCAATCGGAAGAGGGGTGTAGAGAAGATAGGCTTTTATCTTTCCCTTTTTCGGGTTTGCGTGGTCAACTATGTATCCCATAATCGGGTCGTTAATAGCGTCCCAGATTCTTGCGAAAAACATCAGCATCAAAACAAAAATCGGGGAAAGAACCATAACATTGAGATAGAAATCCGATATATAGGAACTCATAATTCCGTATACCATACCCTGACCGCAAGCCGCTATGCAGTATGCAATCCATTCTTTAGTCGGAACATATTTTTTGTTTTCCATAAGCGTTCACCTTTTAACGAAAAATATTATATGAATAAAATAACATATTTTTATGGATAAAGTCAATAAAATATGTTATAATTGAACAAATCAGTAAAAAAGGGGGATTTTTTGTGAAAAAACGAATTTCATCGGCGCTTCTTGCAATTGTGCTTTTGTTCTCCCTTTGCGCCTTTTTCGGTATTAAAAACAGTGCGGACAATAATGATTTTGCATCAAAACTCGTCAGCATCTATCAGAAGTACGACGGCGATGTTAAGAGCAATTCCGATTTTGCGCCGAAAAGGCTTATTCTTTCGGATTACAGAGGCGATAAAACTTACGGCGCTTCGGACTGGGCTTTTGATAAAAAACACAGCGTTGCGGTTTTGCAGTTTGAAAGTGAAAAAGAGGCTGAAAACGCGCTTTGTGAAATTAAAAAAGATAATATTCCCGTTGACTTCGATTCAAGGGCTTGCCTTGATTCAGCGGCAAAGGGGGAAGTTTTCCCCGCCGGAAGTCAGGCTATCGGCGCGCCTTCTTTTATTTCAAAATTCAATATGGCAAAAGACGATGTTGTTGTTGCCGTTATTGATACAGGGGTTATGTATGACCACGAGTTAATGGCAAACCGATTTGTTTCAAGGGGCTATGATTTTTCCGAGGACGGAAGAAGCAACGCTTACTACGACACTCAGAAGCAGGGAACATATTATGCTCACGCAACTTTTGTTTGCGGAATTATCGCCGATAACACGCCCGATAATGTTAAAATCCTTCCTTATAAAACAGTTGCCTTCGGCGATTCGGACACAACAACTTCCGCCATGGTTGCCGCTATATATGACGCGATTGACAAGGGTGCGGATGTTATCAATGTTTCAATGTCAACAACTTCGGGAGCAAGCGCGATAAAATACGCTGTTCAGACCGCGCTTTCCAAAAATATCTGCATTTGTGCCAGCGCGGGCAACAACTCAAAGGAAATAAAATACCGTTATCCTGCGGCAACGGAGGGTGTTATAACCGCTTCTGCTCTTGAGAGCGATATTCAGACTTTTGCAGATTTTTCAAACTACGGAAACGCCGTTGATTTCTGCGCTCCGGGAAGGTCGGTTGTTTCGGCGAAACCTTATAGCGGCGGTGAAGAAAAGTATATGTCTAACAGCGGAACTTCATTTTCCGCTCCGTATATTTCGGCGGTTTGCGCCAATATCAAAAGCCTTAACCGCAATATGACAAAGGATGAAGTTTATTCGGTTATCTGCGATTTTTCAAAGGATTTGGGAAGCGAAGGCTATGATATCTATTACGGAAACGGACTTCCCGATATCGGCAATATGGTTTATACCGACGGTGAAAACTATTCCTTCTCGATTCCCGAAGGCGAACTCTCTGTTCACGGCAGTCCCGATTACACTGAGCAAACTCAGCCCTGGCGCCTTTTTGCAAAGAGAATGCTCAGCGTCAGCATTGATGAAACGGTTAAAACAATCGGCTCATATTCATTTTTCAATATGGAAAGCGCTATCTTTGATATGCCGCAAAACTTTATAAGCGTTGGCGAAGGCGCATTTTATTCCTGCAAAAAACTTTCAAGAATCCGCTTTGATGAGAATGTTGAAAGAATAGGGGATAATGCGTTTGCAGGGGAGAGCGAAGGTTTTGCAATTTACGGATTCAGAAACACCGCAGCGGAAACCTATGCCGAAAAAGAAAATATTCCGTTTGTTAAAATCGGGTGCAGGCATAATTACATTGCCGAGGTTGTTGAGCCCGATGAAAACGAAGAAGGCTTTACTATTTACACCTGCACCGCCTGCGGAAATGTTTACACGGGCGAATACATTCAGCCGCCCGAATTCTATGAGGGCGAATGCGGAATGGGCGTTTCCTGGAAATATACGCTAAAATCAAAACTTCTTGAAATCAGCGGAACGGGCTATATGAATTCATATCAGAGCGAAAAAGATGTTCCCTGGCATATGTTCAGCGATAAAATCAGGGAGATTATCGTTTATGAAAATATCAGTTTCATCAGCGATTACACACTGAGCAGCGCGCCGAATACCCAAAAAATCAGCATTTATTCAAAAAGCGCGGCGCTCAGCGATAAAACGGGCTTTTATGCTTTCACAAATCAGGGAATGCCCGATATATATGTTTTTGAGGATTCTTCAGCAAAAGATTATCTCAGCGATAAAGGAATCAAATATAATTCCCTTGGCTGCGCTCATTCAAGAAATATTGAATACAGGGAAGAACTGCCCTCCTGCTGCTACGACACCTGGGGTATTTACACCTGTGCCGACTGCAAATATGAATACAGGGAAAAGATAACCCCTGAAACCAAGGGACATTATTTCAGCGGAGTTGTTAAAACCGCTAACCATAATGCAATAAAAGGCGCTCAGATATTTGTTGACGGCGTTTTGAGCGCAAAAACAAATGATAAGGGCGAATTCGTTTTCTATCCGCTTCTCTGCGCAAATCACAGCGTTGAAATCAGACTCAGCGGAAAAACTGTTTATTCGTTTGATATAAATCCCGATAAAAACAATATCAGAAGCACGGTTGAATACTGCCTGGGCGATTTCGACGGCAACGGCTATATAAACGCCAAGGATTATTCCTATTCAATCAGAAACGGTTTTGAAAATTCGGATGTTCTTGACTACGGAAAAACCGCCCAAAACAGCAGAAGTTCAGAAACCTATGAAGAACAGGAAAAGCCCTTTGTTATCAAGCTTGAAAACGAGCCGAATGATGAAAACGATTATATGAGGGATTTCATCGGCGTTATTGAAAACAACAGCGAATATGTTATAAAGGAAAGCGGCTTTATATACGGAAAGAATATGAGCGAGGATATGCTCTATCTTGATAAGGTCGGAAGCGTAAACAGCGAAGGACTGACTGTAAAAATGAGAGCAACAACCGATAACAGCAAGTATGAAAAAGTTTTAAGTTACGGCTCAAGGTCGAAAAACGGAGTTTTAAGCGCAAGATTCTTTATCATTTATTCAAACGGCGTTTTTGACTACACTTACTACAGTGATGTTGTTTCATACGCATATCCCGAATAATATACAATTGACAATAACTGAAAGTTTAATTATAATAATTAAATAACAGATTATCAGAGGTGTTTTTTATGAAAAAAGTTTTAGTTTTGTTTGTCTGCATTGCCGTTGCGCTTTGCGCGATGAGCGCATGCTCAAAGGGCGCGTCAGATAAAAAAGCAAAAGAAACAGAGTCAACTTCCGAGGTTATGACAACGGATAAAGCCGTTATCAAAGAAGCGGACGCTATTAATCTTATTATGAGTTATTCCGATGAAGAACTCGGATTAACCGCTAAGCAGAGAAAAAAAGCCTCCTTTATGGTTGCAGGTGAAGGAACAAAGATTGACGGAAAGAATTATATCGAAGTTGTTGCAACCGTTAAGAAAAAGCATAAAGACGGCGATAAAGTAACATACACTTTTGAGCATCTCGGAGTTTATTATATCAGTTACGACGGCAAAAAGATTATCAGAAAAGATATGGAATCAAAAGAGCCGAAATATATTGATATGAAGATTAAAGCCGTTCCGACAACAACCGCTCCTGCTGAAGAAAGCGAAAAGGAAACAACAACCAAAGGATAATAATATGAATAGAAAAATAATCGGCGCCGTTGCCGCATTGGCAACGGCAGCCCTGACAGCGGAATTCATCATTCACGGATATCTTGATGTTATGTATACCGAAAAAATTCCGATGGGCTTGATGAAAAGGCACGAAAACAAAAAAAGCGATAAATCGCTGAGAGAAATACATAAATTCAACGCGGTTGAAAACGAATGGGCGAAAACAAAAGATATTGAAAAAATAGACCTTAAAAATGATAAGGATATAACCCTTAAAGGATATTATCTTCCGGCAAAGGAAGAAACGGATGTTTTTGTTTTGTTTGCGCACGGCTATCGTTCAAGCCATGCGGGCGACCCATATAATTTTATTCGCTTCTATCACGAGGAAATGAATTTCAATTTCTTCAGCGTTGACCATGTTACGGCAGGGGAATCCGAAGGCAAATATCTCGGTTTTGATTATTTTGAAAGTGAAGATATGTTCAGATGGATTGATTATCTTATTGAGCGTTTCGGCGAGGATATAAAGATTATTCTTCACGGAGTTTCAATGGGCGGCGCAACGGTTTGCAAAATGGCAAGCCGCGTTCCCCCACAGGTTAAACTGATTATTTCCGATTGCGCCTACACAAGCGCAAAGGACGAACTTATCAGCGTTGTTAATTCCGCAGGAATAACAAACGCCGCGCCCCTTGCCTTCAATCTTTTCAACTCAATAAACAAGGCTTTTGCAAAATTTGATTTGAAGGATACGGATGTCAGGGAGAGCGTTAAGAATTCAAAGGTTCCTATGCTCTTTGTTCACGGCGACGCAGATGATTTCGTTCCGACAAGAATGGTTTTTGAACTCTTTGATATCTGCTCAAACGAGAAAGATATTCTTATTGTTAAGGGCGCAGCCCATGCCGAGAGCATTTTAATCGGTATGGATGAATATAAAAACAAAATGAAAGAATTTATTTCAAAATATATTTAATTTTATGAGGCGTTATGGAAGACAGAAAGATAAACAAAAGAAGAATTCTTGAGGCGATTGCTCTCATTGTTTTTTCGGGAATTATTCTCTTTATAGTTTTAAATACGGGCGAGGCAAAAAAACTCGTTTCCTATGTTGTTCTTGTTTTTAAGCCTTTTATATACGGATTTTGCATTGCATTTGTTATCAATCTTCTTGTTAAACTGATAGACGACGGTTTTGCAAAACACGCGGCGAAAAGAGGAAAAGAATTTAATCCCAAGAAAAAAAGAGTTTTATCAATAATCCTTTCAATTCTTGCATATGTTGCGTTTGCGGCGCTTGCTATCGGACTTGTTATTCCGAATCTGAAAGACACTGTTGTCAGCCTCTATAAGCAGGCTCCCGCTGTTTGGGACAGGATTATTGAATTTCTTGATAAAACAAAGGTGGAACATCCGAAACTTGCTTCATTCATAACCTCTGCGGAAAATTCGCTGACCGGATATTTCGATAAAACTGTTGATTATATCAAGAATAATGTTTCAAATATTGCAAGCACTGCGCTGGGCAAAATCAAAGATGTTTCAAATATTCTTATAAATTTCGGACTCGGCTTCATTATCGCTTTTGCCGCGCTTGTTTATAAAGAAAAACTTATCAGGGAACTTTTTGCAATTCTTGAAAAGATTTTCCCGAAAAAGCACTACGACAGAATTTCCTATCTTCTTAAACTGACAAATAAGAAATTTGAGATTTTCCTCAAATATAACCTTGTTCAGGCAGTTATAACCGGCGTTGGAACATTCTTCTTTATGCTTGTTCTCAATATGCCTTATAAGGCTTCGATTTCGCTTCTGATAACCGTTACTCAACTTGTTCCCGTTATCGGTGCGATTCTCGGAACGGCTGTCGGCGCGATATTGATTCTTCCCGAAAATCTGATGAAAGCGATTATTTTCATTGTTCTCAGCATAGTTGTTCAGCAACTTGTTGAAAAACTGATAAATCCGCATCTTATGGGCAAGGAACTCGAAATGCCCGGAATCATAACCTTCCTTGCGGTTATGCTCGGCGGAAAGGAATTCGGTCTTATGGGCTTGATTTGCTCGGTTCCGCTGATTTCGGTTGTTTATGATGTTTACACATTGAAACTCCGCCCGAGGATTTATTCAGGCAAAGAAAAGATAACCGAAGAAACAAAAGAAGAAACAGAAGAAAAAGAAGAAATCAAAACAGAATAAACTACAAAGAGCCACTGAAAATTCAGCGGCTCTTGTTTTATGCGTTTTCCATTCTTATTCTGATTTCATCTTCTATCTTTTTCAGTTTTTTCTTCGTTGTCATCCCGAGTTCAAGGGTTAAAACATTTCCGTCTTTAAGCGATATGATGAGTTTTGAATATCTGTCAACAAAATTCTTTTTAAGGCTTGCCTTCGTATCGAGAAAACTTTCAAGTTTTTCAATGTCGCAGTAGCGAATGATATTATTATCGTCGAGAAAAGTTATTTCAAACTCGTTTTCTCTGAATTTAACTCCGTGGCGAATTGATTCCCTTGAATAAAAAAATGCAAGAATAACGGAAAGAAGTGCGATTATTGAAAAGATGATATTAATTGCTGAAAGGCTTTCTTCAAGTTTATTGAAAGCAAAAACAATATAGTAAACAACCGCAAAATCAAGCGCCAGCGCAATTGCAAGCGTTATCGGCGAAACTATTCTGATGAATTTATTTTTCAATTTTTATCTCCTCAAACTTATTTAAAATTTCGCAGTTTTTAATTGAAAACTCTTTTTGGCTGAGATAGCCGAGCGCGCCTTCGTCTGAAAAATCAAAGAAAACCTTGGATGAGCAGAGTTCCTGCGAAAATCTTCCCTGTTTTTTTCCGTATTTTCCGTCGTTCATCAGCGGATGACCGATTGAGGCAAGATGGGCTCTAATCTGATGCGTTCTGCCTGTTAAAAGTTCAACTTCAACAAGGGAAAAGCCGTTTGAATAATCAAGAACACTATATTTGGTTATAATCTTTTTTGAGCCTTCTTTTTCGTTTTGAAAAACGCTGACTTTATTTTTCTTTTCGTCTTTGATAAGAAATCCCTCAAGAGTATCGCTTTGTTTTTCGAATTTTCCCTCGCAGATTGTTAAATAAAACTTTTTTATCTGTCGGCTTCTGATTTTTTCATTGAGGAATTTCAGCGCCTCGTAGTTTTTTGCCGCAAGAACTATTCCCGATGTGTTTCTGTCTATTCTGTTTGCAAGAGCGGGGGAGAAGGAATTTTCGTTTTC
>JAFYFO010000329.1 GCA_017543725.1 Eubacterium sp. | reverse complement strand
TTAATGTTTTTGAATTCAAAATAATACTTTTCAAATTCATTGTTGGTTAAAGAAGCAATTGCTCCGCAACCGCCCTCGGCGTAATCATATCCGAGCTTTTTAAGTATACTGACTCTTTCGATATCCGCAGAGCAACAAGCACCGAATTTCATATTATTTCCTCTTCAGTCCCAATAAATTCCTGCATTAATGAGCATTTCATGAGCGCTTTCGAGCTGAAGCTGAGTTATCTCAAGACCGCCCATTATTCTTGCGAGCTCACGCTTTCGCTGTTCAAAGTTCAATGTTTCAACTTCGGTATAAGTCAATCCTTCATTTACCGATTTTGAAATTTTAAAATGGCTGTCGGCAGTTGCGGCTATCTGAGCAAGATGAGTTATACATATAACCTGCCTGCCTTCCGATACTTCTTTCAGTTTCATGGCGATTTTCTGCGCCGCTCTGCCGCTAACTCCCGAATCTATTTCATCAAAAATAAGAGTTCCGATATCGTCTTTGGCTGAAATGACATTTTTAATAGCGAGCATTATTCTTGACAATTCACCGCCGGAAGCTATTTTGGCAAGCGGTTTCGGTTCCTCCCCTGCATTGGCGCTTATCAGAAATTCTATATTATCGGCGCCTTTTGAAGAATACGAAGTTGGTGTAATGTTTGCAACAAATTTAACATCCGGCATATCAAGAAAAGAAAGTTCCTCACAGACTCTATTTTCAAAATATTCAGCAGATTTTCTGCGGGACTCAGTTAATTTTGATGCCTTGATTTTCAATTCTTCCGAAAGAACTGCAAGCCTTTCTTCGAGTTCAGCCGCATTAATATCCGAAAGAAGTATGTTCTGTTTTTCTTCTTTCATTTTCTCAAGAGCATCCAGCGCGCTTTTTTCAGTTCCGCCGTATTTACCTGTTACTCTGAAAATCAAATCCATTCTTTCTTCTATTTCAGATAATTCACTTTCATTAAAAGAAAAATTATCATCTGCGTTACGAATATCAGACAAAAGTTCACTCGCGGACGCGCTGATTTCCTCAATTGATTCCGAAAGTCTTAAAGCATCATTGGAGTATTCAGAAACGGATTTTAATGAATCCTTGCAATTATTAAGAAGATCACAGGCGCCCGTTCCGTTTTCATCCGAAAGAAATGAAATTGCTTTTTCAAAGGATTTTTTTATGCTTTTTGCATTTAAACAAAGTTTTTTTCTTTTTGTTAACTCTTCTTTCTCGCCTTCAACAAGAGCGGCGTTTTCCAGTTCATTAATCTGATAATCAAGATAATCGGCTCTTTTGGCTTTTTCATCTTCATCAATATAAAGAGAATCAAGTTTTCTTTTAACATCAACCAGCTCGGAAAAACACTTTTTATAATCGTTTTTTAAATCTTCATTTTCGGCTACACCGTCTATAAAAGTAATATGTTTTTCCGGTTTCAGCAAAGCCTGGCTGTCGTGCTGGCCATGAATATTTACAGTTAATTCACCAATATTCTTCAGCATACCGACCGTTGAAGGATTTCCGTTTATTTTGCAGATATTACGACCGTCAATATGAATAATTCTGCTGATTATCAATGTGTTGTCGCAATCTATACCCATATCACGGACAGTGTTTTTCATTTCTTCGGAAATATTTTCAAAAACAGCGGTAACTTTTGCGGATTGAGCGCCTGTTCTGATAAGTTCTCTAGAAGTTCTTTCACCTAATGCAGCGCAAAGGGAATCAATGATAATTGATTTACCGGCGCCTGTCTCTCCTGTTAAAACATTAAAACCGTCGGTAAAATCAATCTCAGCTTTTTCTATTACCGCTATGTTTTCAATTTTCAGACTTTGAAGCATAACCTGACCTCATCAAAGTTTATTTTCTGAGAATATTATTTATGGAATCTTTCATTTTATCGGCTGATTCAACTGTTTTGCAAAGAGCAAATATAGTATCATCACCCGCTATTGTTCCTATAAGACCGTCCCAATGCATTGAGTCAAGAGCGGCGCAGGCAGCCTGAGCCATTCCGACATAACATTTGACGGCAACCATATTTCCGGCATTTTCAACATTAACCACAGAGTGCTCGAATATGCTCTTGTATTTGCCGACAAGCTCGGTTGAATCACCGGAATCAACAGCGTATCTGCTGTTTCCGTTTTCATCGGTTTTTT
>JAFYFO010000328.1 GCA_017543725.1 Eubacterium sp. | reverse complement strand
CCTTTATTATCTTATTCTGACATCTTCCTTTGTTTTGAACTCATAGCCGTAGTTATCAAGAATATGCATTTTTGAAAGCGCGATGCAAGCGCCTTTTGAAACGCAAAGACTTCCCTGAGGAACAACTCTGACCTCAAGGCTAAGCGCCTCGGCAAAAAGTTTATCAAGTCCGTAAAGTTCAGCGGAGCCCCCTGTTAAAAGAACTTCACCCGAAACAATATCGCCTGCAAGTTGGGGCGATGTTCTTTCAAACATCGCTTTTGCAACCGAAGTTATTTCGCTGAGAAGCGGCTGAAGGCAGTTGCAAATATCGTTTGAGGTTATTTCCGCCGTTTTCGGCATACCGCTGTCGGCGCATCTGCCCCTTGCGGTCATTGTTACTTCCTCATCTCTCGGAACTGCACAGCCGATGGTTTTCTTTATTTCTTCGGCAGTTCTTATACCGATTAAAAGATTATATTTCTCTTTAAGAAACTTAATTATTTCTTCATCAAAATCATTTCCCGCGATTTTAACCGTTTCGGTCTGGCTCATTGAGCCCTGCGAAACAACGGCTAAATCCGAATCGCCGCCGCCGATATCAACAACGAATATTCCGCTCGGCTGGAGAGGGTCAACGCCTGCTCCGAAAGCGGCGCACAAAGGCGACTCAATAAGGCAAACGGACCTTGCCCCTGCCGAAATGATAACGGAAAGCATTGTTCTTTTTTCAACTTCGGTTGCCAGCGCGGGCATACTTGCAACAACCCGCGGTCTGAAAACATTCTTTTTTATAACTCTGTTGATGAAAAAACGAAGCATTTGCTGAGCAAGAGCATAGTTGCTTATTTTTCCGTTGACAATCGGCTGCGCAACGCGAACGCCCTTTGGCTCTCTTCCCTGAAGATAGTAGGCGCGCCGTCCTGCATAGAGAATTTTTTCAGTTTCTTCATCGTAGGCAACATAACTCGGCTCGTTTAAAACAACCCCTTTTGACGGAACTGAAATAACAACCGTGCTTGTTCCCATATCAAGACCTAAATCATATCCGAACATAGTTTTCACCTATGAAAAATTATTATATTAATTATATTATAATTCAGCGTTTGTTTCAATAAAAAATTTAAGCGCGCTGAACCTTTTTGATTTTTTATTGTTATCAACCATTTTTTTGATTGACGCCTCGTTTCCGACAAGAACAAGAAGTTCTTTCGCCCTTGTTAAGGCGGTATAGAAAAGATTTCGATAGGCAAGTTTATCGGGCGTTGCAAGAACGGGCATTATAACCGCCGGAAACTCGCTTCCCTGGCTTTTGTGGACTGTCATTGCATAGGCAAGTCCGATTTCCCTGATATTCTCTCTTGAATACATTGCCTCTTTATCGTCGAATTTAACGCTGATAATATCGTTTGCCAAATCAATTCTTGTCAGAATTCCGATATCTCCGTTGAAAACGCCCTGACCGCTGTCGTTTGCTTTAAACCAGGGAACATCGTAGTTATTCTTTATCTGCATAACTCTGTCGCCCTCTCTGAGAATAAATCCCTGATAGCGGATTTCCTTCTTCTTTTTATCGGGCGGATTAAGTTTTGCCTGCATAATGGCGTTTAAATTCTGAGTTCCGCACTCGCCCATTCTGCTCGGGCAGAGAATCTGGATATCGCTCATAGGATTGAATCCGTACGAGGCGGGAAGGCGCTTTGTTGCAAGTTCAAGAATTTTTTTCGGAGCATTATACTTGCTGTCTTCTTTAAGCAGGAAAAAATCGGAATCAAAACTGTTATCAATAACGGGCATTTCACCTTTAACAACAAGGTGGGCGTTTGTTACTATACGGCTTTCCATTGCCTGACGGAAAACCTTATCAAGCGTTATAACATCAATTATTCTGCTTTCAATCAAATCTGCGAGAACATTGCCGGCGCCAACGGGCGGCAACTGGTCTTTATCGCCGACCATAATCAGCCTGCAATGAAGCGGCAGCGCGTCAAGCAAAGCGGAAAACAAAGTTACATCAACCATTGAAAGTTCATCAACTATAACAGCGTCGAAATCAAGGGGATTCTGAAGATTATGAACAAATTTGCTGCTGGAAGAATCCTCGCTGTATTCAACTTCAAGAAGGCGGTGAATTGTTTTTGCCTCAAAAGAGCAAAGTTCTTCCATACGCTGAGCCGCCCTTCCTGTCGGCGCGGCAAGCGCAACGCGCAGCCCCCTGTTTTTCATAAGCGAAATAATTCCCCTGAGCGTTGTTGTTTTTCCCGTTCCGGGACCGCCAGTCAGGATAAGAAGCCCTTTTTCAACCGCTATTTCAATTGCTCTTTTCTGCTTTTCATCAAATTCAATATTATTAGCCTGCTCAAAAGCAAATATCTCGGAGGGATATATTTCATTTTCCCTCGGAGGATAGTTAACCATAATGCAGACTCTCTGAGCAATGGACTTTTCCGCTTCAT
>JAFYFO010000327.1 GCA_017543725.1 Eubacterium sp. | reverse complement strand
TTATTATATGGCTTCATAAACGATTTCTCCTTCGCAGATAGTCAGAATATTTTTTCCGCAGAGCCTCCATCCCTCAAAGGGAGTTGCCCTGCCCATTGATTTGAATTCATCGGGATTAACCGAAAATTCCTTATTTATATCAATCAGCGCCAAATCGGCGGTTTCGCCGACTGCAATTTTTCCGCTGCCGAGATTAAAGATTTCGCGCGGCTTAACGCTCATCAGATTAACAAGTTTTTCAAGGCTGATTATTCCGGGTTTAACAAGTTTGGTATATAAAACCGGGAATGCGGTTTCAAGCCCGACTATTCCCATTGCCGAGCCTTCAAGACCCTTGCTTTTTTCCTCTTTTGAATGGGGCGCATGGTCGGTTGCTATAACATCAATTGTTCCGTCGCAAAGCCCTTCAATCAGGGCTTGTCTGTCTTGGGCGCTGCGAAGCGGCGGATTCATTTTAAAGCGTCCGTCCTCTTTAATATCCATATCGCAAAGAGTTAAATAATGGGGCGCGGTTTCGCAGGTTACGCAAACTCCCCTCGCCTTTGCCTTTCTGATTATTTCAACACTTTCCTTTGTTGAAATATGGCAAACATGATAGCGGCATCCCGTTTCTTCGGCAAGACGGCAATCCCTTTCAATCTGCACCCATTCGCTTTCGGAGCAAATGCCTTTGTGATTGTGCAGCCTTGCATATTCGCCGTCGTGAATATATCCGCCTTTGAGGAGTTCGTTAACTTCGCAGTGGGCAGAAATAACCTTGCCGAGAGCGGCGCATTTTTCCATAGCCGCTTTCATATCCGCTTCCTTCTGAACGCCGCAGCCGTCATCCGAAAAGCCAACTGCGATATCTTTGAGACTTTCAAAAGGAGCAAGTTCACCGCCGCCCGTTCTTCCTTTTGTTATTGAAGCAAAGGGATGAACTTTTATAACAGCGTCGCGCTCTATAATATCCGTCTGAGCCTTCATTCCCTCAACGGAATCGGGAACGGGATTAACATTCGGCATTGAGCAAACATCGGTGTAGCCTGCCGCTGCAGCCGCCTCGGTTCCCGTTTTAATCGTTTCTTTATAAGAAAAACCGGGCTCACGAAGATGAATATGCACATCTGCGAAACCCGGAATTAAATAATTATTTTTGCAATCAATAACACGCTCAGCCCCATCGGAAGAAACAGAAACACCAATAGCGCTTATTTTCGAATCATTGATGATTATATCGTTTTTAACAAATCCGTCCCCCGAAAAAACGAGAGCATTTTTGAGAACCAACTTCATAAACACTTTCCTTTCGGAATGATATTATATAATAATAGTTATTTGGTGTCAATATGTAAAAATATACAAATATTACAGGGGTGAGGTGTCAGGTTTTAGGTTTTAGGGGTTAGCGAGGGGCGCAGTTGATTACTTATTATTATAAAAACCGCAGAGTGTTTTTCCTCTGCGGTTTGATTTTTTATTTTTCTTTTCTTGCTATATTAACAATTCGGACTATGACCGTTGCCAGAACAAGGTTTATTGCAAGTTCAACAAAGAAGTTTGCTCCGATAACGCCTGTTAAAACGAAGAGCGCCGCATTTTCCGCGCCTGCGCCCTGGGCAAGTTGTTTAATGAACGGCATAAAGAAGAGCCAGCAGCCTATTGCAAAAACGCCTGTGTTAACAACCGGAGCAACAACGCCTGCGGTGATAGCAGCGGCAAGTTTGTTTTTCTTTTCAATCGCCTTATAAACAGCGCCCGCTGCAAGACCTGCAAGAACGCCTTTTGCAAGAACGGTTACAATTGTTCCCGGAACGCTGATTGCAAGAAACGCACCTGCGTCGCCCGAAGCAAGAACCGTTATGCCGAAGGCAAGGCCAAGCAATGCGCCTGCGCCGATTCCGTAGAGCGCCGCGCCGACTATAATCGGCACAAGGGTCAGCGTTATTGAAAACATTCCGAGTTTAATCGTGCTTGCAAGGAGTTGAAGAACAACAACTATTGCAGCCATCAATCCGATTCCAACGATTTTTCTTGTGTTTGTTTTCATATTAAGTTTTCCTTTCTGCTACTGTTCCTAAGGCTGAAAACACGCCTTTGAGATACTTCGTTTTATCTCTGCGGATACAATGCGAGGCTATTATATACCAATATATATTCCCCGTCAATAATTAAAGTTCACAAATTAATGTTGAATTAAAGGTTGATAATATGTATAATAATATAAATAATTTTTAAAAGAGGATAATAGAAATGCAATATAAATACAAAACTCAGGGAACCTGCTCAAGGGAAATAACAATTGATATAAACGATGATGAAACAATTGAAAGCGTTTCTTTTCTCGGCGGCTGCAACGGCAACCTGCAGGGAATCGGCGCGCTTGTTAAGGGCAGAAAAATAGACGAGGTTATCAAAACTCTTAAAGGCATAGACTGCAATTTCAGAGGAACTTCCTGCCCCGACCAACTTGCAAGAGCCCTCGAACAAATAAAGGCTCAGGGATAAAAAGCAATTACGAATTACGAGTTACGAATTACGAATTCAGGGCGGGCTCTGCCCACACCCGATTATAAGGAGTAATTTTTTATGTTTAAACTTGAAAGCAAACGCTTAAAAAGAGAATTTAAAATAGCAAACAACACCTTTTATGCAAGCCAGATTCACAATAAACTTTCCGATATGAATTTCGTTCCCGACGGAAATTCAAGCGAATTTGTTATTTATTTTGAAGACGGCGCTCAGTTTTCATCAAAAAGGCTTCCGGTTATAAATTCAAGCGAAGAAAACGGAAGGCTTTCTTTCACATTTGCTGAGCATATGGGCGTTGAAGTAACGGTTGAATACTGGGTTCACGCAGACGGAAATTCAATCTGCAAGCAGTTAACCGTTAAACAGCAGGAGGGCGTCGCGATTAAAGCGCTTCTGCTTGAAAATGTCGGAATAGTCAATTCAAAAACTCATTTCGGCGTTGATATTATTGAAGATAGTGAAATACCGCCGTATCAGGCAATGCTCGGTCAGCCGTTTTTTATTGACAGTTTATTTTTCGGCTGTGAATTCCCCGCAACCGATAACAGAATTCTTCACGGCAGAGGTCAGATTAAATACTTCCTTCCGCTGAGCAAAGACGAAAGAATAATAAAATGCCCGATAACAGTTATGGGCGCCGCTGACGACAACACATTGGTTTCTGTAAAGAAAGCATTCTTTGAATACATTGATTTCATCAGCCTGCCGAGAAACCTTCGATTCAATTTCAACGGCTGGTTCGACAGTATGGGCAAGATTGATGAAGAAGGAACAAAAGCCCTTTTCACAAGCGTTTATGAAAATCTCAAATCCCATAACGCACCCGAAATTGCAAGCTATGTTATCGACGACGGATGGCAGAGCAACAAGGCAAAATTCTGGCAGGTTAATTCAAAGAAATTCCCAAATGAGCTAAAAGACATTTCTGCTTTATGCGCAGCTTTCGGAAGCGGTTTCGGACTTTGGCTTTCGCCAAGGGGCGGATACAGCCGGTGTAAGAAATTCGGCAAGAAGATTCAGAGCGGCGGCAACGGATTTTATGACGCACAAAGCGATGCAATCTGCGTTGGCTCAAAGAAATATATTGATAACTTGACCGAGTTTCTTCTTGATAAGATGAAAGAGTTATCCATTAATTATCTTAAGCTCGATGGATTTTCGCTCAATCCCTGCAAGAATGAAAAGCACGACCACTTAGTCGGCGGTGACAACGATATGTATTTCACAACCGAAATGTGGCATAACTGGATAGGACTTTTTGAAAAGCTCAGAGAGGCAAACGGCGATTTATTCATCAATATGACTTGCTATGTCAACCCTTCACCGTGGTGGCTTCAGTGGGTTAATTCAATCTGGCTTCAGAATAGTTTTGACATTGGATTTGAATCAATTGAAGAAATTAATGCAGATGATGAGGTTAATGCTGTTGAAGAAGAAATCAGCTACCGCGATGCAAGATATTATGATTGCATTATCAGAAGAGCATCTGCTCTGCCCCTCAATGCAGTATTCAATCACGAACCCATTGTTGAAAAAAAGACATTTGGAAGCGATAAACAAAGCGATGAGAGCTTCAGAAAATATCTTATTTGGTGCGCTATAAGAGGTCAGGCGCTCAATGAGCTTTATATATCGCCAAGTCTGATGAATGATGAAAAATGGGATGCACTTTCAACCGTTATGAAATTCCAGAAAGAGAATTTCCATATTCTCAAAAATGCTTCATTCATCGGCGGCAATCCCGAAGAAAACAATATATACGGCTTTGTTTCCTTCACCGAAGAAGGCGAAGGAATTGTTGCACTTAGAAATCCAACCGATGAAAAAACTCCTCTGACCTTAACTTTCAACAAATTAATGGGCATCAGTGAGAAGTTCCAAAACAACAGATGCTATCCGATTTATCTTTCATCAGAACTT
>JAFYFO010000326.1 GCA_017543725.1 Eubacterium sp. | reverse complement strand
TAGAACTCAATTTCGAAGCATAATTTATGTCCATATACAATTAATCGAAACAATTGTTGCTGGCATACCGATAATCTGAATATCAAATTTTAAACTGGTTTCAACCTTTGTTGAAGCGTTATGGATTCGGAAACTGAATTGCCAACCGTTATCCATATAAAGCTCAACCGTATTATTACTGTTGGGCTTGAAATCTAAACTGATAATGCGTGTCGGTAAATATGAAACCGGCACTTTAATTTTTGCGGTTTGCTGCTTACTCGGTTGATTTAACGTGCCTCTTAAGTTGTAAGTTTGAATTTGTGTAAGCTTTTTATTGTCAATACTGATAACCTTATAAAAATCAAATTCGCCTAAAAGATATTCAACCATTTTCTTTGGAATATCGAGACTGCTTTCATTGCTGTTTTTGATTTCATTTACAAACGCTTTCAGTAACGGAATATAAACATCATTTTCTTTGTCCGATAAATCACGCCAATTTAAGCCTTGTGTTTTTTGCTTTTTCAAGTTTTCAAAGATTGGATTAACGGCGTTCCAGTATTCTTGCGAACAATCAACGCCAAACCACTTGTTTCCAAAATCTATTGAAGGGGATAAACGGCTATGTTTAACTGCAAAGTGGTTGTGCTTAATACTTAAACCGATTTCCCATTTTATGTTTCTTCTTATAATGAGAATATCTCTGACATCTCCGGATTCGCCTTCGCTGTCTTTTTGAATTTTAAGCTCTAATTCATCTTTTCCGTCTTCAATTATTAACGGCTCCATATCAAATATAGTTTGAACAGCAGCGCTTGCACTTAGTTTTAAAGTGTTTTGCAACTCAAAATCAATAGATTCCCATGCGCTTTTTGCAGCCTCATAGCTTGAATTGATTTCGATTTTTACACTTCTATATTTACTTATTTCTTTTTCAAGGGTTAACAAGCAAATATATTCATATGCTCTGCCTTGATTATTACTTGCATTACTCATTCTACGATTCCTTTTTGTGTCTAAAGCGTTTTTTATTGCACAAGCAATTACATAAGCTAAATTGACCGGTACGGCGTTACCTATCATTTTATATCCGTAATCTACATCGGTATAAATGAACTCAAAGTCATCAGGAAAGCCCTGTATTCTTGCACATTCCCTTACGGTTAGTCTTCTGTAAAGGTCTTCATATCCCGGAACGAATATGCGCTTGTTTTTTTCAACAAATTTCATTTTTGGAGCTTGCGGATGTAACTGGCATTGCCTTCCGCTTGCTTGAACAGTAAACGCCTGTTCGTTCCATGCTCTAACTCTGTTTCGGCTCATAAAAATTGTTGAATATGCGCCAGTAAAGTATTCGTGATTGGGAATTTTTAAGTTACCGTTTGTTTTGTTATGTGGCAATGCAGGAATGGCTGTTCCTGCTAAATCACCTATTGCATCTCTCATTGTGAGTTTTTGTGATTTATAAGGTGTAGTTGGCTTTGGAAATTCAAAATTGATATTTAAATCTTTTCTGAAACCGATATAGAAAACCCTATGTCTGTCTTGTGGAACTCCATAATCAGCAGCATTAACAAGAGTTATTGAAACATCATATCCGCAATCTTCAAATTGAGATACTATGTTCTTTACTGCCTCAGAATGGCGGTTGGCAAGCATTCCCGAAACATTTTCAGCAAGAAAAAATTTGGGTTGTTTTTCTCTTAATATTCTTATGTAGTCAAAAAACAACTGACCACGTGAATCGTTGATTCCTCTTAAAGAACCTGCTTCACTCCAACTCTGACAAGGAGGACCGCCTATTATGCCGTCAACCTCATCAGGAAAATCAGATTCCTTGATATTCCTGATATCACCTTTGATTAATGGGGCAGTATGATTTTTTTCGTATGTATCCCAAATACCTTTGTCGTATTCGTTAGCCATAGCAATTTCAAATCCGGCTTTTTCAAAGCCTAGGTCTAAACCGCCGGCACCGGAAAAAAGGCTGATTAATTTCATAGTAAAACAATTCTTTCTAATTAAAAATGATTTTATCCTCAACTTCTGACCATTTGTTGTTCTTTTTGCTTTGAAATTGTCTGTGATATAGATTTATATTTTCCGTCCTTTTCACTAATCGTAATTTTTTAGTGTTTTTAAAATAATTAATATCAATTATCATATCACACAATGTGAAATCGTTCCACATTTCTATAAAATCGAGTTGATGCTTCTTAACAAATTTTAATGCTTGTTTTAAATGCTTTCTGCTTAATTCGTGCTTTTTATTGCTGTTATCCAAAACTTTAATATTAATTATGTTAATGCGCGCCTTTTGGTTTTTTCCGTAACTAACGTGAACATGTGGAGTAGCCATATGGTTATTTTCATTAAATTTGATATCAAATCGTAAGCCGTTAGATTCGCCCCAACAGCCCGCACCCTCGTAATCATGATAATATATTAATCTTATTGGTTTGCTTAGATCAAATAGGTTGCAGATATCTTTATTTGAATCTTTATCTGAAAAGCATTTTGTTTTTTTATAGTCTGTTGTGAACACTTTAAACATATAAGGTTTATAACTACTGCTACCAGGAAAAAGAATTCTGTTAATATCTGTATAGAACTTTTTTAACGTAGTTTGTTTATCATAACAGTATTTGATTTCTAATTTTCCAAAAACAACATAATTCTCTTCTGGCCGTTCATCAAGCCCTTCAAGCACAATTACTTTTAATGTGTTCATAAGAATAATCACCATTATGTTTTGATATAAGAATTATACCACAATAAGAAGCATAATTAAAGACATTTATTAAAGCCAACGCTTGTTGTCCAAAAAAGAAGATTCTCCTCTCGCGGACAGAAAGCCCACTGGGCTTTCTTCCTGTTTTTGCTCAGCAGCGAGCTGCACAGCAAAAACAGAAGCTCGTTTCGAATCCTTATCTTCTTCTACGAAGAAAAAAGAGAGCACATTGAGTGCTCTCTTTTCTCTTGGCAGAGGCATAAGGATTCGAACCTTAAATGACGGAGTCAGAGTCCGGAGTGTTACCGTTACACTATGCCTCTATGTGTTTTTCTGCTTTTTGCAAATGATAATATAACACATTCAAACTTAATATTCAAGTCTTTTTTTGCTTTTCTTTGAAATTTTTATAAAACGCTTGGTATTAATCGTTTCAATGGGCGGAGATTGATTGTTTGATTGAATTAATATGCATAAAAAATCGGGGGCGTTAGTCTGCCGCCTCCGATTTTTTAAGTTCTGCTTTGCCTTCTTCCGTATCGCGCCAATACTGGGTGAAGGGGTGGAAGCGCTCCTGCTCCTCCCAGATTTCTTTTGCTTTCGGCGCCCAGTTTTTGGCGTATTCATCTGTTTTTGCGCAAAGTTCTTCGGCTGATTCAGCCTGAACAAGATTTGTTGATTTTGCGCCGCTTGTTTTAACGATATATCTGAGTTTATCGGGGTTTTCAAGCATCGGGCAGGGGCGCAGCATATTATCATTGAAAGGCTGACCTTTATAAAACTCCTTGAAAAGGGGACTTCTCAAACATTCAAGAACGCTTTTTTCTTTAATATTGCAGTCGCTGTAGTGAATGAAAACGCAGGGTTCAACATCGCCTTCGGAGTTAACATGGAAATAGTTTCTGCCGCCGGCAATGCAGCCGCCGACGAACTCGCCGTCGTGCTGGAAGTCAACAGTGAAAATCGGCTTGCCTGTTTTGCTGTTTCGCTTTTCCCTGATTGCTCTGTAAACATGTTCACGCTGTTCGGGGGAAAGAAGCAGGCTTGTATCTGCGCCCGCGCCAATCGGCATATAGTGGAAATACCAACTGAAAATAGCGCCGTTTTCGATTTCCATATCATAGAATTCGTCGCTTGTTACTGCTTCATAGTTTTTGCTTGTGTAGCAAACGGAAGTTCCGAAAATGCATTTATGTTTTTTAAGAATCTGCATAGCGTTTAAAACTTTCTGATAAACGCCGTCGCCCCTTCTTTCATCTGTTGTTTCTTCGCTTCCTTCAATTGAAAGGGCAAGAGCAAGATTGCCCGCTTTTTTCATTTCCTCGCAGAATTCATCATCAACAAGGGTTCCGTTTGTGAAGCAAAGAAAAATGCAGTCTTTATTCTCCCTGACAAGGGTTAAAACATCATTCTTTCTGACAAGCGGTTCGCCGCCCGTGAACATAAAAAAGTGGGTTCCGAGTTCTTTCGCCTCTTTTATGAGCCTTCTCATATCGTCAAGAGGCAGGTTTGATTTATGCCCGTATTCAGCCGCCCAGCAGCCCTTGCATTTGAGGTTGCAGGCGCTTGTCGGGTCAAGAAGAATAACCCAGGGAATGTTGCAGCCGAGTTTTTCCCTGTTTGAGCGCAGGGCGGAAGTTCCGATATATCCTGCGTCTATTGCAAAGGTCAGCGCGAGATTTGCGAAAGCCTCTCTGTCCAAATTCTCAAGACCGTTGAAAAGATAATCGTGCCAGATGTTTGATTTATCGCATATTATCTCAATCGGCTTTTCAAAGGTTGATTTCGGATACATTTTTCCTGCAACCATTTTGCCGACCTTAACAATTCTGAGAAGGTTTTTCTCGGGATTCTTATAAACATATTTAAATATTGAATTTCCTAATTTATGCAGGGTTTTGCTGCTTATTTTAGCCATTTGTTTTCCTTTCACATTGACTGAGGTGCATCAATTTTAAGCATTGTCAGGATATTCGCGATTGTGTTTTTAACTGCTATGCAGAGCGTTAACCTTGCCTGCATAAGTTCCTGCTCTTCAACAACAACTCTTTTTGCATTATAAAACTTATGGAAAAGAGTTGCAAGTTCAATAACATAGTGGGTTATTTTTGCAGGGTCGTATTGCCTTGCCGCAGAAATTATTTCATCGGTAAGTTTTGAAAGATGGGTTATCAGTTCTCTTTCTTCATCGCCTGAAAGTAAATCGAGATTGATTTCGTCGGGCGATTTGATAACAACGCCCTGTTCCTGAGCCTTTCTGATGATTGAGCAAATTCTTGCATGAGCATACTGAACATAATAAACAGGGTTATCGCTTGATTGCTTTGCTGCGAGTTCCAAATCAAAATCAAAATGCGAATTCGGCTCTCTGAGATTGAAGAAGAATCTTGCCGCGTCAATCGGAACTTCTTCGAGCAGTGTTCCGAGCGTTATAGCCTTTCCGCTTCTCTTTGAAAGTTTGATTGTTTCGCCGTCGCGAACAAGGCGAACCATCTGCATTATAACAATATCAAGCCTTGAAGCGTCTATTCCGAGAGCGGTTAAAGCCGCTTTCATTCTTGCGATATAGCCGTGGTGGTCTGCGCCGAGAACATCTATCGCCTTATCAAATCCCCTTGTTATGAGTTTATTATAATGATATGCAATATCAGGAACTATATAAGTCGGAAGTCCGTTTGCGCGAACAAGAACGATATCTTTATCATTTCCGAATTCGCTTGCTTTAAACCACAAAGCGCCGTCTTGCTCATAGGTTACGCCTTTTTCTTTGAGCGCGTTTATAACCTTTTCAACAGAGCCGTCTGCGTGGAGAGTTGATTCCCTGAACCATTTATCATAGGTTATTCTGTATTTCTTTAAGTCCCTTTCAAGACCCTCAATGTTTTTGGGAAGAGCAAAGTCAACAAGCGCTTTTCTTCTTTCTTCGCTGCCGCACTTTGCATATTTATCGCCGTACTGAGCCTTGAAATTATCTGCGTGTTCGATTATATCCGCGCCGTGATAAGCGTCTTCGGGAAGTTCAATTTCTTCTCCGCAAGCCTGAAGATAGCGAATTTCAAGCGAGGTTGCAAATTTTTCAATCTGATTTCCCGCGTCGTTAACATAAAACTCTCTCTTTGTTTCATAGCCCGCATATTCAAGAACCGCCGCCAGACAGTCGCCGATAGCGCCGCCCCTTGCGTTTCCTATGTGCATCGGACCCGTTGGGTTTGCCGAAACAAATTCAACAAGAACGCTTTTTCCTTTTCCGAAATCGCTTTTTCCGTAGTCTTCGCCCTTTGCGATAACATCCCTGACTATTTCGGAATAGTATTTCTGAGAAAGATAGAAATTTATGAAACCGGGACCTGCAATTTCGGCTTTTTCAAAAAGAGTGTTTTCAAGATTGAGATTATCAACAATGCTTTTTGCAATCATCTGCGGCGCTTTTCTGTATACTCTTGCGCCTGCCATTGCAACATTTGTTGAAAAATCGCCGTTCTTTTTATCGGAGGGCTTTTCGATAATGAAATCGGGCATTTCAGCCTCGGGAAGTTCGCCTTTGAGAACAGCCGCGTTAATAGCCGAAATAACAGCCTCTTTTATTGTTTTTTGTGTTTCCTGTACTAACTGAGACATTGTTTTCTCCTAATTTAATCTCTTTAGTTTATATGTAACTTCAACCTCGTTTTGCGAGGAGATCGCTCCGTTTACATCAATATCATAATCAAAATTGAACTTGCCGCCGTTTTCGCTGCAGTCATGCTCAATATTTTTCCCGAAAATTCCCATAAGGATATCGCCGAAATCGGTTGGATAGTTGCAAAGATTCCTCTTTGAGCGCTCAATTATCAGAAGCGAGCCGCTTTTTCCCTCGCGCATCAGTTGAACGGTTTTTTCATCCTTTGAAATGCTCAGGGTTGTTTTTATCCTTGCGCCGGGGGCTTCGGATTCTTCATCGTATCTGAGAATAAAACAATCGTTTGTTTCCTCAAAAGTTCCGATGGTTGTTAATTCAATTTTATCTTTATCGTCGCCGAAACGCTGTTTTCCGACAACTTTAATAAGTGCTTTCTTATCCATAATCAAATAAACTTAAAAATATCAATGAACTGACATTTATCTTCAATATCTTCTCCCAGAAGAACATTTGCAACATCGCAGAAATTCTGGGTTTTATCCGAAACAAAGTATTGCTGATTTCCTTTATGCTCGGCGCTGTTTTCAAGATTGTTCTCTTTCAGAACTTCTTTAACATAAAGCGCTTCTTCATACCCTGTGTCTATTAGTTTAACATATCCGCCCGCCGCTTTCTGAATAATCGGGGCAAGAATCGGGAAATGGGTGCAGCCGAGGATAACCGTATCCGCTCCTGCTTCAAGAATCGGGCGCAGATATCTTTTAACCGCCGCATTTGCAACTTCGTCGTTTATATCAATCCAGTTGTTTTCAACAAGGGAAACGAGCATCGGGCAGGCAACGGAAACAACTTTTGCGTTTGGGTTAGTTTTGCGGATTTCCTCTTCAAACGCGTTTGAATTAACGGTTGCGCTTGTTCCCATAACGCCGATAATATTGTTTTTAGTTGCAAGAGCCGCCGCTTTTGCCGAAGGCTTTGTTATGCCCGTTGCAGGCTCCTGAATTCTTTCGATAACGCTTGAAGCGGCTGTTGAAACAGTTCCGCAGGCGGCAACAATCATTTTGCACGAAAAACTTCTTAAAAATTTTATATCCTGAGCGGCGTATGTTTCGATTGTTTCGTTTGAGCGGCTTCCGTAGGGAACTCTTCCCGTATCGCCGAAATAAACTATATCCTCATTCGGAAGAATTTTCTTCATAGCCCGAACAGTTGAAAGTCCGCCGAGCCCGGAATCAAACACTCCGACAGGTCTTTTATCCATTTGCTCTCACCCTTGAAATTTTAATTCCTAATATTTTATCATATAAATAAAATAATATCAACACAAAGTTTTTGTTTATTATCAAATATTCAAAAAAGTCATAAAATTGCTAAACGCAGGAAAACAAGCGTGTGATATAAAATAACTCCTGAAAATCCCTGTTTTAAACTTTTAAAAATAAATAGTGACAAAAGGGATTGATGATGATATAATGTCTTTGTATGTTTATATGAAAGGATTAAAAAAATGCAGTTAAACGAAGCTTTTAATATTATCGAAAAAAACTTAAACGATGTTAATAACGAACTCGGTTTCAAAAAAACCGCGCAAAGCGATAATTCGGTTAGTTTTTCGGGCGAAAAGGGAATATATCGAATGGTTTTTGATGAGGAAACAAGTATTCTTTCCTTTGAATGCGCCTATGAGGACCTCGGCGAAAAAACCGAGTTCAACACAACTTCAAGAAGCCTTTTCGAACTTGATAACATTGATGAGAGAGACGCCCGCTCCGCCGCAAACGAGGCAAGGGATGAAATAGTTCACCTTTTCGGCGTTAAAAAGAAGGCGGACCTTGAAAAAATCAAAATGCCCAAGGCTGTTTCAAGAACAAAGGCGAAAAACGGCGCAATCAGTTATGATGTTGATTCTCTTGCAAACCGTTTCGGAGCGCTCTATCCCGAATACAAAGATGAAATCAAAATGAATATCGCTCAGTACGGCGAATTTCTTCCCGAAACTTTCTTTATTGAGCACGGAAACAAAAAGGTTCTTGATATAATCAAAAACGGAACTGACGCGGAGCAGAAAAGACTTTTCAAAATGCTCGGTGAGATTTTTGAAGACGGAACAAACGAAGTTCAGGATATTATCGGAGTAACAATTCTCGGCGAGATGAAAAACGATAAAGAAATGATGGCGGTTGCGGATAAATATATGACCGAATATATGGCGGGTCCCGTTCACGAAATAAATAAAATAACCGCAAAAAACAACCGTTTCACAAAGAAACTTGCAAACCCTCCTGCATATAAACCCAAAAAGAATAAAAAGTTTTCTGTTGCAAACGCACTCAACCAGCAGTAATTCTGAAACAAAGAGGAAAATATGAACAAGGATTTTTTTAGAAGGGCAATAATTGTTCCCGCTATAATGGCGGTTGTCTTTTCAATTGTTCTTTTCGTTTATCTGAAAGTTAATATAAGTGATTTTATTCCGCTTTTTAACCACGCCGAATATGCTTATCACGATGAATTCATTGATGAGAAAGAGCGAACCGAAATTCACGATTCGGATAAGTATACTTATAAAGAGGATAAAAACGCAAACCCTGCGGATTTTGAAAAAAATCAGTGCATCGGCGTTATCAGGGCCGGCGGCGAATTCCCCATATTATATGATATGGATTATTCAAGGATTCAGGTTGCAGTTTCATTCAATAAAGAAAGCGTTGCTTTCGGGCAGACCGGATTTTCTTATATTTCAGCCTCGAATGTTATCGCAAACGAGATAAAGAAATCAACAATTCTCAATGTTGGCTCGGTTTTCGGAGAAAAGAAATACAGATTTGTCGGCGAATACAGTTTCAACAGCGAATTTGCGGTTTTAAACTTCGCTCCGAGATGCGAAAAGGCAATTGTTGTTTATTACCATGAGTCGAAAGGCGTTGGCTTTACCTCGCATTATAATGCGCTTGTTTATGAGGAGGTGGGGTAATGAGTTTTGATGAATCAAGAAGAATTGTTGCAATGATTCTTGAAATTGTTACTGCGATATGCACGATTGTTTTTCTGATATCGGCAATTATGACTTTCACAACCGCCGATAAAAACTATTTTATCAATCAGTTTGCAACCCAGGAACTTGAAGCGGAGTGCAACAGCCAACTCAATATGAAATATGAGGCGCTTTCTCACGAAACTTCCATTCCTGCAAGGGTTTTTGAAAGAGTTGAGGTTGATTATCCGACCGATGAGGCTCTCCGTCAGGCGGCGCTCAGCGTTTTCAGTGAAGAGAATGAAACGCTTTACAGTGAAAACAAAGTCAGTTATTTCTATGAACTGAGCGTTGAATATCTTGAAGGAAACGATATTTCCTATAAAAAAGACGATATAAAAAGAGTTGCTCAGAAGGCGGCGAAAATATACAGCGATACCGTCGGTCTTCATAACGCAGGCGGAATTGAAGCGAGGCTGAGCCGTCTGGCAAGAATTTTCTCTGTTGCAACGATTGTTTCCTTCCTTCTGGCGTTTGCCTGTTTCCCCTCCATTATGATTATGTATAAAAGAAAGAAACACGGCTATTTCAACGCAATCGGCGGAATACTCGCAGGCTCGGGCGCAACGGCGATAGGAACATTATTGCTTGTTATAACCGGGCTCGGCTCAACAATTGATATTCTTCCGCAAATCCATAAAGCGGCTATGGTTTCAACTTCTTCAAAGATTTTCCTTATAATAACTTTCTTTTCGGTTATAGTTGCGGTCAGCGCATTCTCCGCAATGAAAGTTATTGATGCTAAAATAAGAGATGAAGACTAATAAATAATGGAATCGGGAACTTTGCGTTCCCGATTTTTTATCGGGATTGAAAGCGTTTTTGCATATCATTGTTAAAAAAATAACAATCTGTTGTAAGATTCACCAAAGATTTTTAACTCACATTGACAAAAAGATGAATATCTATATAATAGGTTTAGTGCTTTTTTAAAAGGCGTGAAAGTTTATCGCATTTTAATAAAAAGCATACTATAACAAACGAAAGAGGTACTTATTATG
The DNA here is from genome assembly GCA_017543725.1 of Eubacterium sp. Classification (GTDB taxonomy): domain Bacteria; phylum Bacillota; class Clostridia; order Oscillospirales; family Acutalibacteraceae; genus Eubacterium_R. The sequence goes on along the minus strand of JAFYFO010000326.1, from coordinate 1,606 downwards.
GCAAGAGTTTATAATTTCAGCGCAGGTCCTTCAACACTTCCCGAGTCCGTTCTCGAGAAGGCAGCGGCAGAGATGATGGACTACAAAGGCAGCGGTCAGAGCGTTATGGAGATGAGCCACCGTTCAAAAGTTTTTGACGATATCATCAAAGAGGCAGAGGCTCTTATGAGAGAACTCTATAAAATTCCGGATAACTATAAGGTTTTATTCCTTCAGGGCGGCGCTTCCGCACAGTTTTCGGCAATTCCGCTCAACTTTATGAACGGCAGCGGCAAGGCTGACTATATTATAACAGGTCAGTGGGCTAAAAAGGCTTATCAGGAGGCGCAGAAATACGGCGATGTTAAGGCTGTTGCTTCTTCGGCTGATAAAACTTTCAGTTATATTCCCAAAACCAAGGCAGAGGACTTCAGAGAAGACGCAGACTATGTTTATATCTGTATGAACAACACTATTTACGGAACTGTTTATAAAGAACTTCCTCCCGTTGGCGATAAAGTTCTTATTGCAGACGTTTCTTCCTGCGCTCTTTCAGAGCCCCTTGATATCAGCAAGTTCGGCGTTGTTTATTTCGGCGCTCAGAAGAATGTTGCTCCCGCAGGTCTTGTTGTTGCAATCATCCGCGAAGACCTTTTAGGCAACGCAAGAGATATCACTCCCGTTATGATGAACTATAAAGTTCAGGCAGACGCTGATTCTCTTTACAACACTCCTCCCTGCTGGACTATTTATATCTGCAAACTCGTTCTTGATTGGATTAAGGAAGAGTTCGGAAGCCTTGAAGCAATGAAGGCTCATAATGAAAAGAAGGCTGCAGTTCTTTATAACTTCCTTGATTCTTCAGAGATGTTCAAGGGTACGGTTGTTCCCGAAGACAGAAGCCTTATGAATGTTCCGTTTGTAACAGACAGCGATGAACTCAACGCAAAATTCATCAAAGAGGCAACCGAAGCGGGCTTTGTTAACCTCAAAGGTCACAGAAGCGTTGGCGGTATGAGAGCGTCCATCTATAACGCAATGCCGATTGAAGGCGTTGAAAAACTCGTTGCATTTATGAAGAAATTCGAAGAGGAGAATAAATAATCAAATCGACTGTCTTTTCACAGCCGGTTTGCCTGATTAATTCCCCTCATCCGTCTGCCTTGCGGCAGCCGCCTTCCCCCGAGGGGGGAAGGCCATTAAGGTTATAATATAAGGAGATTTATTTATATGTTTAATATTAAAACTCTCAATAAGATTTCAAATGTAGGTCTTTCAAAGTTTGACACAACTAAATATACCTACGCTGACGATATTGAAAATCCCGACGCAATAATGGTAAGAAGCGCTTCAATGCACGATATGGAAATGCCCGAAAGCCTTCTTGCAATTGCAAGAGCGGGCGCGGGAACAAATAATATTCCCGTTGCAGACTGCGCTGAAAAAGGAATTGTTGTTTTCAACACTCCCGGTGCAAACGCAAACGCTGTTAAAGAACTTGTTATCCTCGGTCTTCTTCTTTCTTCAAGAAAGGTTACAAAGGCTATTGACTGGTGCAAAACCATCAAGGATGAGGGCGACAATGTCGGCAAAACAGTTGAAAAGGGCAAGAGCGCTTTCGCCGGAC
>JAFYFO010000325.1 GCA_017543725.1 Eubacterium sp. | reverse complement strand
AACCCGATGAACCTGATGAACCCGAAGAGCCCGAAGAACCCGATATTTCGGGCGAGTTGCTCAGCGGAACCTGCGAAGGAGGAAACTGGAGTATTTCTCTTTCTAAGAAAACGCTTAATATTAAACCCGATAACAACGGAGTAATAAAAAGCGTTTATGTTCGCGACGGCTTTGGGAATACTAAATCCTTCCCAGAACTTGTTAGTGAATATGAACTTGAACATATCATTATTAACGAAGGTGTTAAATCGCTTCCCGACTACTTTATGTATGATGAAACGGGAGTTAACGTCAAACTTGTTCGCCTGCCGAACAGCCTTGAATCCATCGGAAAATATGCTTTTGCAAAAACAAGCGTTATTGCATTTTATAACTCTGCAAGAACGGAATCTATAAACAACGGCGAATATTCATCATATATACCTCAGGGGGTTAAAAGTATTGGCGAATATGCCTTTGCCTATACCGATAGTCTTTCATCTGATTTTATTCTTCCAAAGGAATTAACAGAAATCTCGGAGGGACTGTTTTATAACTCAAATGTGCCCCATGTTGAGATGTTCGGCAAGGTAACAAAACTCGGCAAAAAAGCGTTTGCTGAATGTTATAATATGACAACGCTCTATGTTCCATGCTCAGTTACCGAGATATATACCGACGGCAATGTTGATAATAACACTTTCGGATATGTTGATTCAAAACCAAACAAAAACCTTTGGGTTTGTCTGAGAAGTCACTCCGCAGCGCATAATTATTGCCTTGAAAACGGACTGAATAATTCAAACCTTCTCGGAATTCCGTACAGGAGCGGAAAATTTACTTCATACAGAGATTCAAACAACACAACAGTAAATGACACAATAAACTGGAAGTATTATGTTGAAGATAATTTGCTTGTTATAAGCGCAAATAACGCCAATAATGTGATTGTTTCAAATTGGCAGAACTTCTGCGAATATAACTCCGACACAAAGAAAACCGAACTTGTTCGAATAATTCTTGATGAAAGCGATTTAAGTTATATTAATCTTAATCCTGATAAAATTCTTTTTGACAGAATACTTGAATTTGATGCAAGTGAATTAATGTCCGTTTTAAATCCGAAGGAAGTTGAATTCAATTCATTTTTAAGAAGACTGGGCGCAAGTTCCTTTGCAAATTGCAAAAGGCTTGAAAAGATAGAACTTCCGTCATCCGTAAGTTATGTGGGTACATATTGCTTTGAAAACTGCACTTTGCTGAAACAGGTTCGCCTCGGTTACGGAATAACCAATATTCCCGAAGGTCTTTTCAGCGAATGCAGAAGCCTTGAAAGCGTTGATTTGGGCAATGTCGTTCTTCAGAGCGTCGGCGAAAAAGCCTTTTATAACTGCTCCGCGCTTAAATTTGTTAATCTTAAAACCCAAACAAGTTTTTCAAACGGCTCAATCGGCGAGCAGGCGTTTTATAACTGCGTTAACCTGCAGGAAATCAATATTCCCGATAATATCAAAACAATCGGAGAAAGGGCGTTTTATAACTGCGTTCAGGCTCAGAAACTAACTCTTTCGGGCAGTGTGACAAGAATTGAAAAAGACGCTTTTGCAAATCTTTTCTACTGCGAAGAGATTGATATCAATTCGGAGGTTAACCCGTCTGCTTTCACAAATGAGAAGGATATTTTCTCAAATCTCGGAGCGTACACAAACGGAATTGAACTGAATATCGGAAATTCAGTTGAAAATCTCAACTGCGAATTTTTCAGGGATTTAAAGATTACAAGGATTAATCTCGGCAGCGGAGTTAATTCTCTTTCAAACAAGCAGTATCTTTCAAAACTTAAAGAGATAAGTGCAGTTGATAATGAAACTTTCAGCACCGAAAACGGTTTGCTCTATCGCGGAAATACGCTTGTTCTCGTTCCTCAGGCGTTAACTCAGATAAGCGTTGACCCGTCAACAACAATAGTTGACGACTATGCGTTCTACGGTACAAATGCAAAATCAATAACGCTTCCGGATTCGGTAGTTTCAATCGGGAAAAACTGCTTTGAAAACTCAAAAACGCTTGTCGGAATAACTCTTTCTGAGGGATTAACTTGTATCCCCGAAAATGCGTTTAAAAACTGCACTAAACTCCGACTTCTCAATCTTCCCGAAAACATAGTTCTGATTAAAGAAAGCGCGTTTGAGGGCTGCACAGCGCTTGCAAGCGCGGTGTTCAATGATTCGCTTTATACCGTTGGAAAGAATGCTTTCAAGGACTGCGCAAGGCTTGAAGGACTTGCTTTCCCCGAAGAACTTCACAGCATTCAGGAGGGCGCGTTTATGAACTGCTCCAAATTGAAATATGCATACATATGGAACGCACTCATAGGTGAAAATGCTTTTGCAGGCTGTGATAAACTGAATATCTTCACCCCTGTCGGAACAGACGCATACAGATATGCAAGAGAATTTGACATTCCTTATTCCGCATACACCGATGAAGAACTTTTCTTTGACGAATGGGCGATTAAGATTGACGCGCTTGCAGGCTATCTCGGCTACTGCGAAGAAGACGGTCACGGCGAAATTGAATATCTGACTGTTTACGAAGCGGACTGCGAACACGACGGCTATGTTATCGGCGTTTGCGAATACTGCAGTGAAATTCTTGAGGAAATCCATATTGATGCATACGGTCATAATTATAAGGCTGAAACTCAGATTCCCGCAACGGCAACAACAAGGGGAATTTCGGTTTACACCTGCGAAAACTGCAATCAGTCATACACAACCTATACTGCTCCGCTTGATGACAATTTTGAAGTTGAAACCCACACTGTCAGCGGAAAAATAGAACTTTCTGCGGATAAATATGCAAGTCAGAGCCTTGCTCCTGCAAGAGGCGCAAGCATTGTTGTTGATAATATGGTTGTTGCAACATCTGATGAAAACGGAATTTTCAATTTTGAAATTGAAACGGGAACATATGAAGCGCAAATCAGATATGCTTATGGTT
>JAFYFO010000033.1 GCA_017543725.1 Eubacterium sp. | reverse complement strand
GCCGAAAAGTTCATTTCCCTGCTTTGAGGGAAGGTCTGTTCCGCCTGAAGTGAAGCCGTAGGAAACCTTTGAAACAGGGATAAGAGTTGTGTCGCCCGTTGTCATCGGCTCGCCGATAATAGTTGAAACATCAACCATTTCGCGCATTTTTTCAAGAGTGCTTTCCATTATTCTGTTTACAGGAGTTTCTTTCATATTTCATTACCTCGCATTATTTATTCTTGATTAGATTAACTAAAAATACTTTCGCCGCTTTTAAACCGACTTTCAAAAGCAGAGCAACATTCAGGCTTGCAATAATCTGAAATTCATATTCGCTTCTCGGAGCGATAAAATCGGGCTGAATAAAATCATCATACATATCAACCTTCATTGAATTCAGAACAAAACCTTTTATCGGATAATAAAATCCGCACATTTCGCCGAATTTCTCTCCGATATCCGCGGCATCACCGCCACCGATAATCATTTTAACATATAATGAGTAAATATGCAAACCTTTAATTAAAGTTGTTAGGGCAGAATTTGCGGTTTGAATAAGATTTGATATTAAAAGCATCAATCCGACAACGCCGTCTTCATTGAGAATTTTCTGAATATAATTGGGCTTTTGCTTCTTTTCGGGTTTCTTTTCGTTATTTGAATTATCTTCGGTTTCCTGAGAAATCTCCTCAGTTTTCTCTTCAATTTCTTCTTTCTTTTCCACGGATTTCTCTGCCTTTTCAGCCTTCTTTTGCTCAGCGGCTTTATCGGGAAAAAGAACAAAGGAAAGAAGTTTGCTCAGTTGAATATCCCACTCCCAGAAAAGAACTCTGACTTTTGTGCTCCAGCCGTTATCAAAAACAACTGTAAATTCAGCAGAAAGAGAAAGAATAATTCCAATAATAACCGCTAAAACTGCAAGAATTATCAAAAATACTTTCATTTATTCCTCCCCTTGTTTTTCAGTTTGATTTTCGTTTTTCGTTTCTTCTTTGTTATCATCAAAGAGTGAGGTCTGGGATTCATCCTTTGCAATTTCCTCAATCTCTTCGGTTTTCGGAAGTTCAGGCAAATCATCAAGCGAATTCAAAGAAAAACATCTTAAAAATCTATCGGTTGTTCCGTATATCAAAGGTCTGCCGGGCAAATCGAGCCTTCCCTTTTCTTCAATAAGACCTTTCTGAACAAGTGACGAAACAGGGCCCGAGCAGTCAACGCCCCTGATTTGCTCAATAAAAGCCCTTGTAACCGTTTTGTTGTATGCAATAATTGCAAGAACTTCAAAAGCGGCGTTGCTCAGCGGAGTGTTTTTCTTGATTTCAAGAAGTTTTCTGACTTCTTCGCTATGTTCTTCCCTTGTGCAAAGTTGATATTTATTATCAATCTTAATGAGCATAAGTCCGCTTTCTCTTTCATCATACATAGCGCCGAGATGACCGAGCATTTTTGTTACATTATCAATATCAATATCGAGAACTTCCGCAAGTTTTGAAACCTCAATGGGGTCGCCCGAGGCGAAAAGCATTGCTTCAAGTTTTGCAATAATATTATCCTTCTTGTTCAATATCCGTCACCTCTCGAGCATCCTTAATTATCTGAACTTCGGGGTTTTTCATATCCCCGTCAATAGAAATTTTCTTTGTTTTTGCGAGTTCGAGAACCGCAAGAAAAGTTGCAACCAAATCGCTCTTGCTCTGTGCGCCTTCAAAAAGGTTGAGGAAACTGACCTTTTTTCCGTTCCAGAGTTTTCTCATAACCGTTCTGACCTTCGAGGCAACATTAACAAAGCGTTTTGCAACGATAACCTTGAAAGTATCAATCGGAGGAGGAAGTCTTCTCTGCGCTCTTCCTGCGGCGTTTATGTAGGCGCTGAGGAGTTCTTCGCCCTCGTGAAAGCGCTCGTAATCATAATTAATCCAGCCGCCCTGCGCCTCTCTGACATACCTGTTGAAACCGTCGGTCTGATGGGAGAGTTTTTCAGCCATAAGTTTGCAATCGCGATATTCGATAAGTTCGCCCGTCAGTTCCCTTTTAAGCGTTTCCGCTTCTTCATGGCGCGGAAGCAAAGAAACAGTTTTGATATAGATAAGTCTTGCAGCCATTTCAAGAAAATCGCCTGCAATTTCAAAATTCTGCTCTTCCATCTGCTTAACATAATCAAGATACTGATTAACAAGTTCAACAATGGGAATATCGTTAATATTCAATTTGTGTTTGCTGATGAGGTGAAGAAGCAAGTCCATAGGACCTTCAAAAACCTCAAGTTTATAAGTTAAATTATCCATAAATACTAAAATATAAATACTATTTTCATCAGGAAACCTGTTATTATTCCGAGAATATTGTCGAGCGCTCCGGTTGCGATTAAAATGAGGAGCGCAATCATTGCATATCTTTCAAACTGCATATATTTATAGTAAGCCTTGTTCGGAAGAAACGCAGCAAGAACCTTTGAGCCGTCAAGAGGAGGCAGAGGAATAAGGTTGAACGCCGCAAGGGCAATATTTATATATGCGGAATAGTAAAAGAAAGTACATAAAATAATTCCGACAGAGTTTTCACCAACAATATACAGAAAAAGATAATAAAGCATTGCGCTGAGATATGCAAGAATAATATTTGCCGCAGGGCCTGCAATTGCAACAAGCGCCATATCCCTTTTAGGATTTTTGAAATTACGCATACTAACCGGAACGGGCTTTGCAAAACCGAATCCGAAAAGCAAAATCATAATCATACCAATCGGGTCGATATGTTTAATCGGATTAAATGTTAATCTTCCCTCGTTCTTTGCGGTTTTATCGCCGAGTTTATATGCAACCCAGCCATGTGCAAGTTCGTGAATCGGAGAACAAACGAAAACAACAAAGCATCCCGAAAGAACAAACATTATTGCCGCGGTTGTGTTTCCGCTTCTGATTAATTTAAATAATGAAAACATCTTTTACCTCGTTTCTATAAAAGCAATTCGTTCATTTCCATACATATCATCAATTATCGACACAACACACTCACAGAAATCAGTAAACATCTCCATGACTGCTTTTCCCTGCTCATTGCCGATTTCAAGAAGAACAATTCCGTTTTTTTTCAGATTTTGCAAATGCTTATCTCTGATTGTTCTGTAAAAATCAAGTCCGTCTTTTCCGCCGTCAAGCGCCATTACAGGTTCAAAAAAAAGTTCTTTTTCAAGACTTTTTATATCTTCTGTTTTTACGTAAGGAGGATTTGAAATAATTATATCAGCCGTCGGCAAATTCAAATCATCATTAATATCCGAAAGAACAAGAGTTATATTATCAACACCTTCGGCGTTTCTTTTCAGATATTCAAAGGCTTTTTCGCTCTTTTCAACACAGTAGACCTTTGCATTGGGCAACTTTTTAGCAACGCTTATTCCTATACAGCCGCTTCCTGCACACAAATCGTATATAACAGGCGCTTTAAGTTCTTTTGCCGCTTTTATTGCAATATCAACAAGTTCTTCCGTTTCTGGGCGCGGAATCAAAACGCCTTCCCCGACAAAGAATTCACTTTCATAAAAATCCCATTTGCCGATAATATATTGAAGCGGTTCGCCTTTTTCAAGTCTTTTTAGCAGCGGAAGAAGTTTATTTTCATCAACTTCCTTATCAGTTGAATAAATCTCGCTGTTTTTTATTTTCGCCTCATAGCAAACAAGGCAGAGCGCTTTGAAATCGGATTCATCAATATTTCTTTCTGATAAATAATCACTGCAAAACTTTATTGCATTTTTTAAATTCATCACTTGATTCTGTCATCCTCGGGATTATCGGTTATAACTGCCTTTAAAGCCGCAATTCCGCATTCGATAATATCGTCCTCGGGCTCTTTGGTTGTTATTCTCTGCATCCACAGTCCCGGCGCCGAAAGAATTTTAACAAGAATATTATCGTGCCGTCCTGCATATCTGATAAATTCATAACCGATTCCCATAATAATCGGAATCATCGGAAGTTTGATAATTGTCCATAAAACGGTATTGCTTTTAAGCGTTTCGGGAACAAACAAGGAAAGCAGCGTTATAACAACAATGCTGAGGATGAGCATAACAAACATAAACGATGTTCCGCATCTCGGATGAAAACGCGAACATTTTTTAACATTTTCAACCGTTAATTCCATTTCGGATTCATAGCAGCAAATTGATTTATGCTCCGCGCCGTGATACTTGAAAACTCTTTTGATATCCTTCATCTGAGAAACAAGAATCATATATAAAACGAAAATTATTATTTTGATTATGCCCTCAAACGTTCCCTGAAAAGCAGTCAGCGAATTGTTTGCAAGCGCGTTTATTCGGTTGAAAATAAAAACAGGAAGATAAAAGAAAATCAAAAATGCAAGCGCAAATCCGAGAACCGTTGCAATTCCCATAATTATATTCATAAGTTTATCGCCGAGTTTTTCGCTGAGCCACTTTTCAAATTTGCTCATTTCCTCTTCTTCGATTTCTTCCATACCCGAAACCTCGGCTGAATACATAAGCATTTTATAGCCGCTTATCATTGATTCGATAAATGCAACAATACCGCGGATTATCGGTATTCCCCAGAATTTATTTTTATCTTTAAGATGTTTAACATCGTGGTACTCAGTCAGTATTTCGCCGTCGGGCTTTCTGACTGCGGTCGCCATACCTTTGGGACCCTGCATCATTATTCCTTCAATCAGAGCCTGACCTCCGACGGAAGTTTTATGTTTTT
>JAFYFO010000324.1 GCA_017543725.1 Eubacterium sp. | reverse complement strand
GCAAATTCGTAGCCCTTGCCTTTAACCGTATTAACATGAATCAAAACAGAATGGTTATGCTGCTTTGCAACCTGTAATGCGTCTATAAGCGCGTCGAGGTCGTGACCGTCTATAGGACCGTAGTATCTGAAACCGAGGTCTTCAAAGAAGGTGTTTTTATATACTCTCTTTCTGATTTTCTGATTAAGGAGAGTGAAAAATGTTGTTATTTTTGAGCCGATGAGCGGAATTTTTGCAATCATACGGCTGATTTTAGACTTGAATCTGAAATACCTCGGCGAGGTTCTGATGGTTGTAAGATTTCTTGCGACAGAGCCGACATTCTTGCTGATTGACATTTCGTTATCGTTGAGAATAACAACAAGATTGCTGTTTTCATTTCCCGAATTATTCAGCGCCTCATAGGCAAGGCCGCCAGTCAGCGCGCCGTCGCCGATTATTGCGATAACCTTTCCTTTTTCGCCTTTAAGGGTTTTCGCTTTTGCAAGACCTATTGCCGAGGAAATTGAAGTTGAAGAGTGACCGGAAGAAAAAATATCGTGTTCGCTCTCGCATCTTCTGGTAAATCCGCTGATTCCGCCCTCCTGTCTGAGAGTGGCAAAATCATTCTTTCTGCCTGTTAAAATTTTATGGGTATATGACTGATGACCGACATCAAAAACAATCTGGTCGTATGGTGAATTGAAAACTTTATGAAGCGCAACGGTTAATTCAACAACGCCGAGATTAGACGCAAGATGACCGCCTGTTTTTGAAACGCTGTTTATTAAAAAGTCGCGGATTTCATCGCAGAGAACTTCAAGTTCATCAATGCTCAGCGACTTGATATCTTTCGGAGAATTGATTTTTTCAAGCATCATCCCACCTCTTTTCATTGGAATTTATTGCAGATTATTTGTTTCTTGAAATAAGATAATCCGAAAGAAGAACAACAAAATCCCTGTTTGGAAAAACATCAAGTTGCTTTACTGCGCAGGCAGTCAGTTTTCTGACATCCTTATTTGCCTTCTTTTCGCCGACAAGGGTTACATAGGTTGTTTTATCGTTTTTAGCGTCTGAGCCAACAGGTTTTCCGAGTTCTTCTTCATCGCCTTCAACATCAAGAAGGTCGTCTTTAATCTGAAATGCTATTCCGAGATAATATGCATATCTTGAAGCCGCTTCAATCTGCTTATCGTTTGCGCCTGCCGCAATACAGCCGAGAATACAGGAAGCGGAAATAAGCGCGCCTGTTTTAAGTTTATGAATAGTCAGGATATCTGTTATGGAAGCGTCAAGATTTTCATATTTGAGGTCGAGAGCCTGTCCGCCAATCATTCCGCCGACTCCCGAATTCTGAGCAAGAAGGCTGACTGCCTTTGCTTTTTTCTCGTCGCTCAAATCGCTGTTTGAAATGAGTTCAAAAGCGTGGGTTAAAAGAGCGTCGCCCGCAAGAAGGGCGGTAGCCTGTCCGAAAACAACATGGCAGGAGGGCTTGCCCCTTCTCATATCATCGTCATCCATACAGGGAAGGTCGTCGTGAATAAGAGAATAGGTATGAATAAATTCAATTGCGCAGGCAAGCGGAATTG
>JAFYFO010000323.1 GCA_017543725.1 Eubacterium sp. | reverse complement strand
CAGACGGAATAGTTGATATCGGCAATGATGCATTTGCGAATATTCCGACTCTTGAAAAAATTACTTTTTCAAGATGTATTGATGCGTTTCCGCCCTATTGCCTGAAGGATTCGGGAAACGGACTTCAGATAATAATCGTAAATCCCGATTGCGATATAAACGATCTGTACGGAGTAGATAAAAATACAACCCTGCTTGCTGAGGAGAATTCAAAAGCGCAAAAGTTTGCAAAGAAAAAGAATTATAATTTTGTTGCAACAGATACCCATTATTATGTAAAAGAAAAGGTTGTTACTCCTGCAACCTTCAGCGATGAAGGCAAGGTTGATTATATTTGTGATAAGTGCGGTATTGTTGCATACAGCCAAAGTGTTCCGAAAATCGGAGAGGTAAGCATTTCAAACACATCATATGTCTATACCGGCGCTCCAAACGAACCCAATGTTTCGGTTTCAGATATAAACAAAAAGAAGATTAATAAACAAAACTACACTGTAAAATACGATTCAAACTGCGCAAATGCAGGAACTCATAAGGTCAAAATCACTTTTAAAAACCGATATAGCGGCAGTGTTTCCAAGTCGTATAAGGTTAAAGCAATTTCAATAAAAAAATCAGATGTTAAGATTAAATCAGTTTCTTATACAGGAAAGGCAACATATCCAAACATAACCTATAAAGGCAAAAAGTTAAAAAAGGATAAGGATTTTACTGTTTCAAAGATTAAGAATAACAAGAATTTCGGCACTGCTTCTTTCACGGTTAAATTAAAAGGAAATTTCATCGGAACTATTTCGGGAAGTTATAAAATTATCCCTGCAAAGGTGAGCGTATCTCTTAGTTCAAGAGATACTTCATCAATAACCGTTAAATGGAAGAAAATTAAGGGCGCAACGGGATATAAGGTTTACAGAAAAAAAGATTACGATGGTAAGTATGTTCTTTATAAAACAACCTCGTCAACCTCGATGAAGATTAGCAGAGTTAATAAATATGCAGATATTGTTGATATTTATGCTGTTGCGTATAAGAAGTCTGGAAAAACGACATACACCTCCTCAAAGTCCTATTATAAAGATTGCGTTAAACCCAAGAAGGCTGTGTATAGCGTAAAATGCACCGCTAAGGGAAAAATAAAAATTCCGCTTTCAAATATTGATGCGATTGAAGGCGCAAGAGTGCATATTCAGGTTTGCACAAATAAATCCTTTGATAAAAAGAAATATGAGGTCACAGATTTATATGCAGAGGTTAGTAATACCGATAATGATAAATCTGTTTATGTGTATGATATTCCTTCAAAGCAGGATTATTTTGTAAGGTGCAGATTCTATAATTATGATAAAAATGATAAACCGGTTTACGGAAGTTGGGGTAAAACCAAATCCGTTTATGTTAAATAGGTCAAATAATTTCATATTATAAAATATAAAAAATCGCCCACAATATTTGTGGGTGTTTTTTTATGAAAAAAATAATAAGAGTTTTCGATATTTTTTTATCAATTTTTTGCATAGTTTTCCTTATATTTGATATAAGCGCGAAAGATGCGGTTAAAAGCGTTAACGCGGCTTCACAGCCTCAGCGCATTGTTTATGTCAGCGGCGAAGCGTTTGGAATAAAACTCTATACAAACGGCGTTATCGTTGTTGGAACGCAGAGCGTTGAAACTTCAGAAGGGCGTATTAATCCTGCTTCGGAGGCAGGCATTAAAACAGGGGATATAATCGTTTCAATTAATAATATAAATGTTTATTCCTCAAATGAAGTTAAAGAGATTTTAAACGATAACAACGGCGCCGCATATAAGATAAAACTCAAAAGGGACGGAAGATATAAGAATTTTGTTTTAAATCCCGTTTTTTGCGACAGAGAGGGATGCTGGAAAGCCGGAATGTGGGTTCGCGATTCAACCGCAGGAATCGGAACAATAACTTATTATGATAAGAAAACCGGAACTTTCGGCGCTCTCGGTCATCAGGTAAATGATGTTGACACAAATGAGATAATGCCCCTGCTTGAAGGTGAGGCGGTTTGCGCCGATGTAACAAAAATTCAAAAAGCCTCTCCGGGCATAACGGGTTCTTTAAACTGCGATTTTCAGGAAACCGTTATCGGCAAACTCCTTGATAATTCAAATCTCGGGCTGTACGGAGCGTATTCTTTTATAAATGAAAATGCCATTCCCGTCGGCGTTGCAAAAATAAACGAAACAGAAAAGGGCGCCGCACAGATTATTTCAACTGTTGAGGGTCAGACTCCGAAAAAATCTGATATTGAAATAACAAGGGTGCACCGCCGTCAGGGCAACAGCCAAAAAGATATTGTTTTCAGGATAACCGATAAAAAACTGCTTGAAAAAACAGGGGGCATCGTTCAGGGAATGAGCGGCAGCCCAATTGTTCAGAATAACAAACTAATCGGAGCCGTAACCCATGTTATAGTTAACAACCCCGAAAAAGGCTATGCGGTTTTTGCCGAAACAATGCTTGAAAAATCCGATAGTTTTGCAGGATAATGTCGAAAAAAATCATAAAAACAAGCCGTGTAAAATTTACACAATAAAATATGTAAAAATGCTTGCATTTTAAATTTTCATATGGTAATATGTGGAAGAAATAAATTTTTGGAGGTTTGTTTATGAACAATATCAAGGTTCTTATTGCTGATGAAACAGAGGAAACAGGCAAGGCGTGTGAAAGAGAATTCAAATCAAGGGGCTATGATGTAACTCTTTGCAAAAAAGACGGCGATGAAGTTATTTCAAAAATATCGCTTGCGCATTACGATGCCGTTATTATGGATGTTTTTATGTCCTCAGCCGACGGTATGGAGGTTATGGACTATATCAATGATTCGCTTGCCGAAAAGCCGCTTGCCGTTCTGATTTCCGCTGTCAATAACGCGGAGTTTGAAGAACAGATGATTAACTGCGGCGCGGATTATTATTTTATCAAGCCGATAAAGCCTGCCGCCGTTGCAAAGCGCATAGAGCGCATACTTAACTGGAAGAGCGAAAAATCAAAAAGAACAAGGCAGTTTATGAGCGATGATGAAATTGAGATAGTTATTTCAGATATTATGAGAAGAATCGGAGTTCCCGCACATATTAAAGGTTATCAGTACTTAAGAAGGTCAATCATCCTTTGCGTTAACGATAGCGAAATGCTCGGCTCCGTTACAAAAATTCTCTATCCAACGGTTGCAAAGGAGTTTTCAACAACGGCAAGCCGTGTTGAAAGGGCAATCCGCCACGCAATCGAAGTTGCGTGGGACAGGGGAGATGTTGATGTTTTATCCTCATATTTCGGCTACACGATTCAGGCGCAGCGCGGAAAACCGACTAATTCTGAGTTTATTGCAATGATAGCGGATAAAATCAAACTCTCAATGAAGAATTCAGCCTGAAACTATATATAGTGTATCAAACGGATATTTGCAACAAAATATCCGTTTATTTTCAATTTGTGCAAATTTAACGAAATTTAAAATTTAATTTCGTTGAAACTAACAAAAAATTTTTTCTGAAAAATTTAACATTTTTTTCAAAAAATTGCTTGACAAGCCGATATTTATATAATATAATAGCCCAGCGTGTGAATTCTTATATATTATTATATATATAGATAAGTCGCACAACAAGATATGCGTTGATGCCGGAGGTGGCGTCCCGAGTTCTGCAATAACCCGGCAGGCTCATAAAGGGCGGGAATTTCGGCGGAGTATGTCCGATTTAAAACCGGGCGAAACTAATCCTGATTATCTGATTTGTCGGTGACTTGCGAACACCGAAGGGTCAGTGCCGCGTCCGAATGAAATTCATTCGGTTTAATTAATGAAACGAAATGAAACACTCGGCTTCGTGGTAAAAAATGCAGGATGACTCGCACCACAAAATTTCATGGAGGAAATTAGAATGGCAGCAAGTAAAGTAAAAATCAGAATCCGCTTAAAGGGCTATGATCACTCACTCGTTGATCAGGCAGCGGAGAAAATTGTTGAAACTGCAAAGAGAACAGGCGCACAGGTCAGCGGTCCTATCCCGCTTCCGACTGAAATCGAGAAGGTAACAATCCTTCGTGCTGTTCATAAGTATAAGGACAGCCGTGAGCAGTTTGAACAGAGAACACACAAAAGACTCATCGACATACTCAGACCTTCAAACAAAACTGTTGAAGCTCTGACAAGTCTTGAGCTCCCGGCTGGTGTAGACATCGAAATCAAATTATAATCGGTGCCGAAAATGCCGAGGTCATGTTGGGTGAGAATCCCAACCAATAACCAAAGGAGGAAATAGAAATGAAGAAAGGTCTTATCGCCAAGAAAATTGGTATGACCCAAATCTTCGATGAGGCTGGTAACGCAGTTCCCGTAACAGTTGTTGAAGCAGGTCCCTGCGTAATCACTCAGAAGAAGACAATGGAGAACGACGGCTACGAAGCAGTTCAGGTTGGTTTCGGCGACATCAAAGTCAGCAGAGTAAACAAGCCTATGAAAGGTCACTTCGATAAAAACAACGTTGCTCCGAAGAAAACACTTAAAGAATTCCGTCTTGAAGACATCTCTGCTCTCAATGTCGGCGACATCTTAAAGGCAGACACATTTGCCGCAGGCGACATCGTTGATGTTAAGGGAACAAGCAAGGGTCACGGAACAGCAGGCGCAATCAAGCGCTGGAATTTCGTAAGACTCCGTATGAGCCACGGTACAGGTCCTAACCACCGTCACGCAGGTTCACTCGGCGCTTGTTCAAGCCCTTCAAGAGTTTTCAAGGGAAAGAAAATGGCAGGTCACTACGGCCACGAGTCAGTAACAGTTCAGAACCTCAAGGTTGTTAAGGTTGATGTTGAAAACAATCTTATCGCAATCAAGGGCGCAATCCCCGGTCCCAAGGGCGGAATTGTTGTTATTGCTGACGCGGTTAAAGCATAACGAAAGGAGAGTATGAAAAATGGCACAGGTTCAGGTTTATAACCAGGAAGGAAGAAAAACTTCTAAATTGGAACTTGCAGATTCAGTATTCGGTATTGAGCCAAATGCTAATGCAATGCATCTTGCTGTTGTTAGTTATCTTGCTAATCAGCGCCAGGGCACACAGTCAACTCTCACTCGTTCAGAAGTAAGCGGCGGCGGTGCTAAGCCTTGGAGACAAAAAGGAACAGGTCGTGCTCGTCAGGGTTCAACAAGAAGCCCTCAGTGGACACACGGCGGAATCGCTCTCGGTCCGAAACCGAGAAAGTATAAGGTAAGCCTTAATAAGAAAGTTAAAAGACTCGCTATGAAATCTGCTCTTTCAAGCAAGGTTGCAAACGAGGAAATGATGGTTCTCAACAAAGTTGAACTTGAAGAAATCAAAACAAAGTCAATCGTTGAGATGCTTGCAAAACTCAAGGCTGCTAAAAAGTCACTCATCGTAACAGATGAAACAGACGAAAAAATCTATAAGAGCGCAAGAAACATTGAAGGCGTTAAGGTTGTAACTGTAAACACACTTTGCGTTTATGACATTCTCAACTGCGATTCTTTCATCGTTCTTAAAGACGCTGTTAAGAAAATTGAGGAGGTATATGCATAATGAAAACTGCTCAGGATATCATTCTTAAGCCCATTATCACTGAGGAATCAATGGCAGGACTTATGATTAAGAAATATACCTTCAAGGTTGCTAAAACCGCAAACAAGATTGAAGTTGCCAAGGCTGTTGAGGAACTTTTCCCCGGCACAAAGGTTGCTAAGGTAAACACAATGCATGTTCGCGGAAGAAAGCGCCGTCAGGGCTACAATGTCGGCTACACTCCTTCATGGAAGAAGGCTATCGTAACCCTCACAGAAGATTCAAAGGAAATTGAATTCTTCAATGATATGATGTAAAGATTATATAATATAAAACGTATTATATAAGCAACTTAAATACCTGCGGATGATGAGGTATGAAAGGTGCCATCCTTTCGCAAAGTTATCCGCATATAAGGAGATTAATAATGGCAGTAAGAAATTATAAGCCGACAACGCCTTCAAGACGTAATATGTCGGTAATTGATTATTCTTCTTTATCTAAGGTTGCTCCCGAGAAATCACTTCTTGAACCTCTTAACAAGAAGTCGGGCCGCAATTCATACGGAAGAATTACAGTTCGCCACCGCGGCGGCGGAAACAGAAGAAAGTATCGTATTATTGATTTTAAGAGAAATAAGTTCGATATCCCTGCAACAGTTAAAACTATTGAGTACGATCCAAACAGATCTGCTCACATCGCTCTTGTTGAGTATGAAGACGGAGTTAAGAGCTATATCATCGCTCCGGAAGGACTTAAAGTAGGCGACACGGTTATCGCAGGCACAAACGTTGATATCGTAACAGGTAACGCTCTTCCTCTTGAGAATATGCCTGTTGGTACAATCGTACACAACGTTGAGCTTTATCCCGGTAACGGCGCTCAGCTTGCAAGATCAGCTGGTAACAGCGCACAGCTTATGGCTCTTGAAGGACCTTATGCACTTTTAAGACTTCCTTCAGGCGAGCTCAGAAATGTTCCGAAGCAGTGTATTGCAACTGTTGGCGTTGTTGGCAACGCAGAACACGCAAACGTTAAAATCGGTAAAGCAGGCAGAAAACGCAACATGGGTTGGAGACCTACAGTACGTGGTTCTGTTATGAACCCGAATGACCACCCCCACGGCGGTGGTGAAGGTAAGTCACCCATCGGCCGTCCCGGACCTTGCACTCCTTGGGGTAAACCTGCACTCGGTTATAAGACTCGTGCTAAGAAGAAGGCATCCAATAAGATGATCGTTCGCCGCAGAAACGGCAAATAAGAAGAAGGGAGAAGATTAAATGAGCAGAAGTGCTAAAAAAGGTTATTTCGTTGAAGAAAGCCTTATGAAAAAGGTTGAAGCTCTTAATGCTAAGGGCGACAAGCAGGTTATCAAAACCTGGTCAAGAAGTTCAACAATCTTCCCTGAGTTCGTTGGTCACACATTTGCTGTTCACGACGGAAGAAAGCATGTTCCTGTATATGTTACAGAGGATATGGTTGGACATAAGCTCGGTGAATTCGCACCGACAAGAACCTTCAGAGGCCACGCAGGCTCTAAGACAGGTAAGTAAGAGAAAGGAGAATTACAATGCAAGCAAAAGCTAAAGCAACTTACGTTCGTATGTCTCCGAGAAAAGTTCAGATAGTTCTCGACCTTATCAGAAATCAGCCTGCAGACAAGGCTATGGCTATTCTTCAGTACACACCGAAAGCTGCCTGCACACCTGTATCTAAGGTATTAAAGAGCGCTATGGCTAACGCTGAGAATAACTTCAATATGGACGTATCAAGATTATATGTAGCATACGCTCACGTTGCACCCGGTCCGATTCTCAAGAGAATTCAGCCGAGAGCACAGGGCAGAGCATACAGAATCAATAAAAGAACATCACACATCACCCTTGTTTTAAGGGAAATCGAAGACTGATTGGGAGGAAAAGTTAAATGGGACAGAAATGTAATCCTACCGGTTTAAGAATCGGTGTTATCAAGAACTGGGACTCCCGCTGGTATGCAAAGAAGGGCGACTTCGCAGATACACTCGTAGAGGACTATAACCTCAGAAAGTATCTCCTCAAGAAGCTCTACGGCGCTGGTGTTCCGAAGATTGAGATTGAAAGAGACGCTAAGAGAGTAAGAATCAACATCCACTGCGCAAAGCCCGGTATGGTTATCGGTAAGCAGGGTGCTGAAATCGAAAAGCTCAAGGCAGACTGCGCAAAGAAGCTCGGTAAGGACGCAAATGAGGTATTCATCAATATCGTTGAGATTAAGAATCCCGACCTTAATTCGACTCTCGTAGCACAGTCAATCGCTCAGCAGCTTGAAAGACGTGTTGCTTTCAGAAGAGCTGTAAAGGGCGCTATCAGAAACACTATGAGACTTGGTGCAAGAGGTATCAAAATCATGGTTTCCGGACGTATCGCAGGTGCTGAAATCGCACGTAGCGAAACATACAAGGAAGGTACAATTCCGCTTCAGACAATTCGTGCAGATATTGACTACGGCTTCGCAGAGGCTGATACAACCTATGGTAAGCTCGGTATTAAGGTATGGATTTATCAGGGTGAGGTTCTCAGAGAATCACGTAACAATAACCGCAGAAATAACAGAAGAAGAAACAATAATCGTAGGGAAGGGGGAAATAAGTAATGCTCTTACCTAAGCGTGTTAAGCACAGAAAGCAGCACAGAGGCCGTATGACCGGTACTGCTTTAAGAGGCAACAAGGTAACTTACGGCGATTACGGTCTTGCAGCAGCAGAGCCTGCATGGATTAATGCAGCTCAGATAGAGGCAGCCCGTGTTGCTATGACCCGTTACACAAAGCGTGGCGGTCAGGTATGGATTAAGATTTTCCCT
>JAFYFO010000322.1 GCA_017543725.1 Eubacterium sp. | reverse complement strand
TGAAACAGTTGATGTTATTGCAACATCAATTGAACAACTCGGAGACGACGAAGAAGACTAAGGCAAAAAAGGAAAGGTATGGGGCGCAAGCCTCATACCTTTTCTTTTTTTTCAGACTGTTAAATATATTTTTATACTACCATTCCGCTTTCAATCCAGTCAAGAACGGAAGAATATTCTTCCTTATAAGCGTCGAGTTTATCCTGGTTTGAATCAACAAATGCAAGAAATTCATCGCTGTCTTCAAACGCAAAAACAAAATCCTGCTCAAAATCATATGTTGCGGTGAAAAAGTAATCGAATAAATCCGTTGCGGAAAACATTTCAAGAAGTTTGTCCGCCGTTATCTGAGTTGCATAATCAAACGCATTTGTCAGCGTTAAAGCATAATCGTCATCAAGCCCGATTTCCTCGTTGCCCTCGCAATATGCCTCAACATCGCTTTCGCTCTCGCCGATATCCGCCAGATATCTCTGAAGGTCTTCATAACTCGTTTCGTTAACTTCATCATAAAGCCTGTAAACAAATTCGCCGATAAGATTTTTTATTGCCGCTGCTTTGATAATGCAGTCAATCTGAGTGTTTTCCTCATCGCTGATAACAAAGCCTTCTTCCTCAAAATTATCCCAGATTAAGTCGAAAAGATAAAGAAATTTATCCTCAAAAACCGCCTCGTGAATATAATCTCTTAAATCCATAAATTATCCTCCGCCAATTATGTTTAAAACTATTCTATAACAAATATGAAAATATTTCAATATTGCAAAGAATTTTATTTTATTATATAATATTATAAGTTTCGGGTTGCGCGTTTCGCGTTGTATTCGATTTAAGAGTGAAGAGTATTATTGAGTTAAGAGTTAAGAATTAAGAGTGAAGAGTTTCGGGTGCTGCGCACGGCAATTATATTTGGGCAAATGAAATAAAAACACATAATTTTGTAGGGTGCGACGCCCTCGAAGCACCGCATTGATTACCAAATATTATATTGGTGTTCAAATGAAACGAACCGCATAATTACGGCGCATTTCTGCGCCCCGAAATTCGTAATTCGTAATTCGTAATTCGTAATTTTTGAAAGACAGGTGTTATATATGCAATTTACAATCAAATCAAGAAAAATCGAGGCGGTTTTAGGGCTCGAGGGCGCAATGCTCAATTCGCTGAAAAAAGACGGCTGCGAGTATCTCTGGCAGGGCGACAAAGCCTATTGGGCAGGTCAGGCACCCGTTTGCTTTCCGATTGTCGGCGTTTTGCCCGAAAACAGGGGATTTGCTTTCGGCAAGGAATGTAATATGAAGCGCCACGGAATAGCGAGAATATCGCCCTTTGAGGTTTTTGAAAAATTTGAAAACAGCATAACATTCATTCAGAAAAGCAGCGAGGAAACGAAAAAGGCGTTTCCCTTTGATTATGAACTTAAAATAAAATATGAAATAATCGGCGATACTGTAAGTAACGAATATATCATAACAAACACGGGAAGCGAAAAATTCCCCTTCTCAATCGGAGGACATCCCGCATTTAACTGCCCTCTCTGCGAAGGAGAAAGATTTGAAGACTATAAGGTTGTTTTTGATAAAAAGATGACGAGGGGATATTTAAGACCCAACCACGAAACCGGAATAATTGATATAAACGAGCGCTTTGCCTGCCTTGAAAACAGCGATACGATAAATCTTGATTATTCGCTTTTTGAAGAACTTGATTCAATGGTTTTTGATAATATTGAATCAAAGTGCGCGGCGCTTATCGGCAAAAACGGCAGGGGCGTTAAAATCGAATATCAGGATATGGCAAACCTTCTTATCTGGACCAATGTCAACAAATCTCCGTTTATCGCGCTTGAGCCCTGGAGCGGAATATCAAACTGCTCGGATGAAAGCAATAAACTTGAAGAAAAAAGGGGAATAACCGTTTTATATCCGAAGGAAACGGCTTCCTTTAAATTTAAAATAACATTGTTTTAATAATGAGTTAAAATATTAAAACTATAATAATCAAAACCGATAATTTTGGGGTGATTTTTTGAAAAATTCAAAGGCAATTATTGCAGTCGTCTGCGCTCTTGTTTTGATTTTTTCTCTTGCGGCGTGCGCTACGCAAAAGGCTAAAACCGAAGAGATAACGCAGGTTGTAACCGATGAAAACGGTGAAGTTGTAACTGATAAAAACGGCGAGGCGCTGACCGAAGAAATTCAGGCGCAGATTGTAACCGACGCAAACGGAAAAGCGGTAACCGAAGTTGTAACGGACCAAAACGGAAAACCGCTGACAACCGTTAAGGATAATAAATATGTTAATGTAACACAGGTTGTAACCATTTCAAATTCAACTTCTTCCCAGACTCCAACAACGAAAAGCAAAAAGAAATCAAAGTCGGATAAAAAAGAGAGTTCAACAACGAAGAAGGCTTCTTCCGTTAAAGCGCCTGACGCTATAACAAAACTCAGCGCTTCTTCAATAGAAAAAACTTCGTTTAAACTCAGTTGGAATAAGGTTAAGTGCTCGGGATACTATGTTATGTTCAGCGTTGATAACGGAGCGCACTGGAGTTATTTTGAAAGGGCGTACACAAAAACTTCCTACACTGCGAAAAACCTTATTTCAGACCAAAACTATCTGATTCAGGTTCTTGCCTTCAACAAAAGCGAATCGGGAAAGGTTTATAAAGGAAAGGCAAAGCAGATAACTGTTAAAACCAAGGAAAACACCAAGAAAAGAAAGATTAAAATAAATGTTGTTCTTCCGGTTGACGCAAATCAAAAAGACGATTTAATAATTTCAATAGACGGAAAAACGATTGATGAAAAAACCGTTAAACTCGACGGCTCAACATATACCGTAACAACGGAAAAGGAATATAAGGGCGAAGTTGAGATAACCGCCGAACTTAAATCCCACGGAATTCAAACCGTTTTAACGGATAAAGAAGAGTGTTTTCTTGAGGTTCCTTTGGGCAAAATACCGGTATTGATTGATGATGAAGATTAAAAATGCAGGGAATTGGCACTTTTGTTGCCAAATCCCTGTTTTTTCCTTGTTATTTATTATAATATATGTTATTATAAAAGTTGGTGTAAAATGGGTGGCTGTATGGAAACGCTTAAAAAGAATGACGAAATAAAACTGAATATTGAAGCGATAACTTCCGAGGGTTCTGCGCTTGCTCATTACGGCGGCATGGCTGTTTTTGTGCGCGGTGCGGTTGCAGGCGATGAAATCGTTGCCCACATAATCAAAGTTTCGAAAAATTACGCAGTTGCCTCTCTTAAAGAGATAATAAAGCCATCTGAGTTCAGAATCCAGTCCGATTGCCCCGTTTCTTCAAAATGCGGCGGATGCTCCCTTCGAAATATGACCTATGAGGAAGAACTCCGCTTTAAACGGCAGCGCGTTCGGGACGCCATTGAAAGAATAGGGCATCTTGATGTTCCCGTTATGGATATAATCGGCGCCGATGAAATAAACGGCTATCGAAACAAGGCGCAGTATCCTGTTTTGATTGAAAACGCTCAACTGAAAACGGGCTTTTATGCTTATAAAAGCCACAGGATTATTCCCTGTGAAAACTGCCTTCTTCAGCCAAAGGAGTTTGATGATTGCCTTAAAGCCTTTGAAAAATGGGTTAAAGCATCAAACATAACCTCCTATGATGAAAAAACGGGAAAGGGTTTGCTGAGGCATATCTATCTTCGCAAAGCACCGAAAACGGGCGAAATTATGGCTTGCGCTGTTATAAATTCAAATTCTCTTCCAAAGCAGGAAATTCTTGTTGAAGAACTGAGAAAGATTCCCGATATCAAAAGCATATGCTTCAATATCAATAAAACTCAAAGCAATGTTATTCTCGGGGATAAAACCGTTTTGCTTTGGGGCAAAGAAACAATCTGCGATATTCTTCTCGGCAAAAAATTTGAAATATCGCCCGAATCCTTTTATCAGATTAATCATAATCAGTGCGAAAAACTCTATAAAAAAGCAATTGATTATGCAGAACTTTCGGGCAGTGAAAATCTTGTTGATATCTATTGCGGAGCGGGAACAATTGCTCTTTCGGCAGCGGATAAAGCAAAAATGGTTTACGGTATTGAAATCATTCCCGACGCTGTTGAAAACGCAAAGAAAAACGCTCAAATCAACGGCATTGAAAACGCGCGCTTTATTTGTGCAGACGCGGCAAGGGGCGCAAAGGAACTTGAAAAAATGGGAATTTGCGCCGATGTCGTTGTTGTTGACCCGCCGCGAAAAGGCTGCGGCAGAGAACTGCTTGAAACAATCAAAAGAATGAATCCGAAAAAAATGGTTTATGTTTCCTGCGACCCCGCAACTCTTGCAAGAGATTTGGCAATCCTTGATGAAATGGGATATAAAGCACTGGAGGCAACGCCGGTTGATATGTTCCCGAGAACAACGCATATTGAAACAGTGGTATTGATGACAAGGAAATAGACAAATCGGAATTTGTAGAGGTGAGCGTGATGTTGGAATTACTGAAAGCGAGATTTTTAGAACACAAGGAACTTCATCC
Organism: Eubacterium sp.; assembly: GCA_017543725.1. Taxonomy (GTDB): domain Bacteria; phylum Bacillota; class Clostridia; order Oscillospirales; family Acutalibacteraceae; genus Eubacterium_R. The sequence continues at coordinate 136 of JAFYFO010000322.1, read as the reverse complement.
GGATTTGGAATGGTTTGAGGTAGAGCATAGGCTGCACGAGGCTCCCACCGCCATCGCGGTTCTGCAAAAGATGGAGGAAAGCGGAGGTGAGCCGGACACCATCGGCTATGACGAAAAAACGGGAAAGCTTATTTTC
>JAFYFO010000321.1 GCA_017543725.1 Eubacterium sp. | reverse complement strand
GGCAATGGAAGAAGAAGTTGTTTTAACATTATTTCTTCCGTCGATATTATCGTCCGTTCCTTCGTTATAATTCCAAATCGGCGCTCTGAAAGCAGTTTCGCCCTGCGCCTGAGTTGTTGAAATCGCATAGTTTCTGAAGCGAAGTTTACTGTATATTGCTTTTGCGTTAAATAATCCGGTTGTATCGTTTCCGCCGATTGAAGCATATCTTGTTCCGCTTGTCGGGAAAGTAATTGTTGCGGCGCCGCTCCAGATTATTGTTCCGTCCTGAACAAGAGTTATGTTTGTTCCGTCTGAAACTATCGCAAAAGAATACTGAATAAAGTCTTTAATTGTTGCTGTTTCTTTCTTGTCGCCGTTTACATAAAATTCTCCATTTGCTTTCAGGCAGATATATTCTGTTGAATCTGTTGCAATTGAGAAAATAACCGCATTATCAGTTCCGCTGTCTCTCAGCCTTGTATATTCAAATGTTACTGTGTAAACATTATCAAGGAACATTTTGCGAACATCATCTTCATTGATAAACGCGCAAGCCTGGTTTAAACCAACATAGCCCGAGCCTTTCTGACAGACAACTCTTCCATGATGGCCTGCAGCCTGGTCGCCCTTTATAAAATAGTTAATAAGATTTCCGCCGTCAAGCATTCCAAGGTAATTATTAACCATATCTCCTGCATTATTTGTGGCGTTAACAAATTCGTATCCGCTTGAAAAATGATAGGTTATATCTTCATTTGTTGAAACACCGTATTCGTTGACAAGAGCAGTGTATTGCGCTTTTGATATCGGTGTAAATGAACCGTGGCGCGCTTCAAGTTTAACGAATCCGTCTTTAGCGTCAACAACCGAAACCGGGTTTCCGTCGCTGACAGAAATCAATCCGCTTGTTTCATTTATTGCCGATAAATCATCGCCTAAATTATATATTGCGAAATGACCGTTTTGAGCATATCTGTCTGCAACAAGATAATAGTCGTTTCCTACTTTATAAACCTGACAGCCTTCAAGAGCGCCGCTATCAACGGAACCGCTGTCGAATTTTCCAACAAAAGAGTATGGCCCGTTTACACAGTCGGATGTTGCAAGGCATATGCCCCCTCTGGTTTCATCTTTAAAAAACATATAGAAGACATCGTCCTGGCAAATTATATCGCCGTCAATTGCAGCAGAACTCATACCGGGATCATAAAGACATTGCGGTTCTTCCCAGGTTGAAACGTCAAAAAGATTTGTTGCATAGCAGTAATACATCATCTGACGGTTGTAGCCGTAGTCAGTTTCTGTGTGTTTATCGTCGAGAAAAGCAAAATAAATCATATATTTATTTTCAACTTCATCCCATATAACCTGAGGCGCCCAGGCATAGTTTATTCTGTCGTCCTGTCCGCATCCTTCAACATCATGAATATCAATATGTGTTTCATCGCTCCAATTAACCAAATCTCTTGAACGCCAGAGAACAAGCGTTGAGGTTAGTTTTCCCCAACCGCCGTTGTGATAGGTCTGGTCGGTTGCGATAATATAATAATATCCGTCCTGACCGCGGAATAAATATGGGTCGCGGCAGTTAAAAGTTCCGCCTGTTTGAGTTATAACAGGGTCGTTAGCATTGAGCGGATAAAAATGCTCTCCGTCTTCCGAAACGCCGAAACGGATTGCCTGGCTTGAATTATTTGTTTCTCTTG